>CAZMPL010000190.1:0-7075 GCA_964567805.1 uncultured Pirellulales bacterium
AAACGCAACACAGCCGCAATTACAGAGGGAGATATGTTTTTTTCTCTCTTATATTGTAACCGCAGATTAACGCAGATGAACACAGATTATGAAAAATGAAAAAACAAAGCCAAATTGCCCGCCGAAAGCGGGAAACACTAAATACTAAATTCGAAATACTAACCGGAGGAATAAAATGTAAAACAAAGCCAATTTGCCCGCCTGTGGTGGGAAGCACTAAATACTAAATCATAAATCCTAAATATGGAGAATTAGAAAATGTAAAAACATCCGGCTTCGCCCTAAAGCTACGCCGTGACAAGAAGACAAATTGCCCGCCGAAAGCGGGAAGCACTAAATACTAAATTCGAAATACTAACCGGAGGAATAAAATGTAAAAACAAACCCAATTTTAATGAGAATACAGAATACAGGAAACAGAATGTAATGCGAATCTAAACCCTGTACCCTATACCTTAAACCCTATACCCTGATATAGAATGACGAGCGGCTAAATACTAAAAACTTATTCTTCCGGATTGTCGTCCTGCAGTACGCCGAGTTCTACGAGAGCGTTAAAAGCGGCTTTCTGTTCAGCTTCTTTTTTGTTCGTGCCCCATGCGCTCGGGTAGTGCTGATTGTCAATCGCAACTTCCAGTTCGAAACATTTGTTGTGGTCCGGGCCTTTCTCGTCGAGCAGTATATAACATGGCGTGGAATTGAAGTTTTCCTGCGCATACTGCTGGAGCAATGATTTGAAATTGCCCTGCGAATGGTCCGCATCCGACTTTTCGATTTTTTTACCCATTACCCTGAGTATAAAATCGCGTGCAGGTTCCAGGCCGCCGTCAAGGTATATCGCTCCAATGACGGTTTCAAAAACACCAGCGGCTAATGAGCCGGAAAGGGCTTTGTTGGAAATCATGCCTTTGCCGATCTTAAGGTATTTCTGCAGGCCGAGCTTACCTGAAATTTGGGCGCATATCTCGCGCGAGACGAGCATGCTCTTTATTTTGGTGAGATCACCTTCGAGATAATCGGGGAATAATTCGAAAAGACGCTGGCAGACCACGAGCGCCAGGACTGAATCGCCGAGGAACTCAAGTCTTTCATTGCTTGAAAGTCGATTATCTACTGCGGAAGTATGAGTAAATGCCAGGGCTAAAAGTTCCGTATCCTGGAACTTGTAGCCTAAGATTTGCTCGATTTGCAGCTTAATTTCTTCTTCCATAAATTTTTCAGGAATAGGAATAGGAAGAGAAAATCTTCTCCGATTAGGGATGGCCGAGCCACTATCCCTAAACCTATCTCCTTAATATTAAACTAATTGTAAACTTGCCAAAGCGACAAATTTATCATCTGCGAAATCAAATATGCCATCAAGACCGGTAACTGTAAAGATACCTTTTGTTGCAGCCGCTACTGAGCAGAAAATCAACTGATGGCCGCAATCGCCAAGCATTTTACGAAGCTTCAAGAGCTTTGATAAACTTGATGAAGTTATGATATCGATACTTGAAAAGTCGATAACTACGTCGCAATCGCCGCGATCACGAACGATTTCGGTTACTGTTTTAAGCTCATCGCCCATATCCGGTTCTTGTTGCAAATCCACTAAGATAACATTTTCGGACCAATCTTGAATGCCCATTCTAATCTCCTTCTGTTAATTTTTGATAGGATTAATTAATTTTCAGGATAATTTTATCTATCTTAATTACTTTACCCTGGTTTTTCTTTTGTTTATTCTATACAAAAAATTCTATCTAAATACTTTTTTTTAATACTAAAAACTACATTTTGCCGCTTTCCAAGGGTGTTTAACCAGTTTACCCCGGTCATGCGTCTGATATTTTATCGGCATAACTAAGTATCAAATTAACAAAAGTTATTTTTCCTGCTGCCTTTTTATTTCTTTTAGCAGGCTCATCATTTCTATAATACGTAACTCAATTGCCGATAGAATCCAGAACTTGAAATGGTTGACTTTTGCCTGAACGTGAATCATATACATAATTTTTATGGAAAGCATAATTGTTGTGAGTTCAACCATTAAAAGCCGCAAATCTTCCATAAAAACTGAGATTATTCCAACTGTTATTATTATGAAAGCAAATAATATATTAATGATTTTTGTACTAAATGCGGGTATGCCGCCTATTCTGCCGATGAGAACCCTGACTCGCTCCTTTTCCTGTTCAAAATGATCTAATTCTATTTTCAAGTCATTAATTTCGTTCTCAAACTGCTTTAATTTGTCATCCATAATTACTCCTTAAAACTATTATAATTCGTCATGATGAAATTCATTTAAAATAGGTAATTTCATAATTGTCCAATAAAAAGACGATTATCTATAAAAATATCTTTACTACAAGCAAATCACGGCTATTATCATATTGTAACTTGAGAAATTTTTATAAAACATACAGATTTTTCTGTAATAAAAATAAAAATTCGCTAAAATCTTCTTCTATTTGTCTTTTAGTGGAAATATTAATATAGAAATTTGAAGTAAATCGTTTTAAGGAGTAGTATTAATGTCAGAAAGTAAAAAATCTGGAATATTTAACAGAATCAGGGGCAAAACAATCGATAAAGCCGCTGGATATTTGGAACACGGCTGGGTTATCGCAAACCATAAGCTGGTTTCTTTCCACGCAGCATTTATCTCTTCGATTCTGAATTTACCAACAGAAGAATTGAAAGCAAGTATCGTAAATGATAACGCCAATGCAAAGTTTGAAGTTCTCAAGTTCATGTTTTCACCACTCAATTATGAATTATGGATTTCTCTTATAGTTCTGTACCTGTCATGGCACATCGCTATTGCAATCCATGAAATGGGACACTTTATGACCGCTGTCAAATTGACCGCTTTGAATAAAGATTCTCAGGAAAAGGCTGACAAGGCATTGGCAAGCGGCGGCAAATTTGGCTTGTATATGCAAATGCTTCTCTTGATTCCTCATGGCAAATTCTATGGTGTCAAGAAAGAAGCTGGTAATTATGCACCAGACGCACCGTATAACTTAGCCGTAGCTGCATCCGCTCCAATATGGAGTCAGTGGCTTGCTACAATCTGCTTACCAATAGCAGTTATTACAATCGCAATCGGACTTTTTGCACACGTTGAAGCATTGATTTACATTGGTCGTTTCTTCCTGGCTCCAGGTTGCGTAGGTCTTTTGGATAGATTGATGGCAGACCCTGGCAAGTTGAAAGAATTCCGCGCCAGAGAAAAAGCAGCCGCTGAAGCAGCAGCAAGAGCCGCAGCAGCAGATACAAGCACCGAAAGCTGGTATGTACGTTCTAAACAACTTAAGGATAAATTCCTTACCTCGCGTATTCAATCCATCAATCTTAAAGATGGCACAAGAGTAGCCGCTCCATGGCAGTATCGTAACTGCGCGATGGGTGGACGTCACACTGAAAAGGAATATCCTGAAAGCAACATTAGTATGCAGGAAAGTATGTTCTTACCGCTTTCAGCAAAGACATATGAAGATGCTCAGGAAATGACAGTTAAACTTCAGTCACGTTTGAAAGAAATCATTGAGTCCGCTCCAGGCGCAAAAGTTATGGGTGTCGGTCTCGAAGGTGGTATTGCTCCTTACATTGATAAAGAGCCGAGCGACAAAGTTCCGGAACAGAGAATGTGGCGTTTCATGCGTCAGGCAATTCTTGATTGCGAATACACCCCAGGTGTCGATGTCGCAATCGCTCTTGACCCGGCATGCTCCGAACTTGAAAACATGTATCGTGAAGAAACAGGTCAGATGGATTCAGTTGGTATGTATCGTTTCTGGCGTGACAAATCGAAACTCGATATGAGCCGTGACGATATTCTTAATCTTTACAAAGAAGCCATGGAAGTCGGTATTCCGATTCTCTCAATCGAAGACGGTTTCGGCGAAATGGACCACCAGGGTTGGCAGAACATGATGAAAGAACTTGGCAACAAGATATTCATCATCGGTGACGACCTTGTAACAACAAAAGACTCAAATATCGAAAAATGCGCCAAGAACGGCGAAATCAATGCGACACTTATCAAAGCAAACCAGATTGGTACTCTTTCGGAAACAGTACTGGCTATGCTTACATCTCTGGCTTATGATTCAGAACTGGTTGTATCACACCGTTCCAAATCACCGAACGATCCGTTCGAAGCTGAAATTGCAACCGCTATGAACGCAGTCGGTCTCAAGTGCGGCGGTGGTGCCAATACCGAACGCCTCCAGAAATACGGTAGAGTTATGGAAATTCTCGCTATCGCAGAAGCCGGCAAGAGAGAAGTTACCGATAAAGAACGCAAAGAGATGGTCGAGAATGTAAAAGAACTGGCTAAGATTCTAACCGGTAATAATGATGTAAGTGTTGCCGCCAATGCTGGTGAGCTTGATATTGCAGGCTTGCTTATTAAGATGCTTGCAATCGAATCAATCAGAGGTACCGAAGAAGCGACAAATGCCGGTATCCCAACAGCCGCCGCGACAATGTTCCTTGGCAAGACTGGTATCATCAGGTTCAAAGGCTCGACTCCTCTGGGAACTTCAGCCGGTGTTGATGAAGCCATTCACTATGTCGATAGCATTATCGAACAGTCTGAAACAACAAAGAAATACGCAGATATGTTCAAAGATGCAGGCGATGGCACTCTGAGATTCAAGAAAGATGTGAAGTACGATGCTGTAAAAGCAAAAGGCGATGACAAATTGATGGCTCTCTGGAGAAAATCAAAACGTTATGAAGGTAAAGGTTGCATGGATGCTGTAAAGCATATTGAGACTATTCTCGCCAATGCCTTTACAGGCAAACGTCTCGCGACTTTAGGTTCACTTCTTGATACAGATAAAGCATTGCTCGGTCTTGAGCTTGAGCAGGCAATCAAATTCGGAAGAATTAAAGAGAATGCTTCAAAAGCAGAAAAAATTCAGGCCATGCAGAGAAAAGGCGTGCTTGGTATGAACGCTATTCTTTCGATGTCACTCGCTCTGGGTCGCGCAGTAGCCGCTTGCCAAAGCAGGGAATTATGGCAGCTCATTCGTGAAATGGCTACCGATGCAATGGCAAAATTCATATCAGTAAATGGAAAAGGCAAGAAATCAGTTGCCGATCTTAAGAAGATGGACTTTGACGAATTGCAGAAGCTGTTCCGTGAAACATCAAGAGTTACTATTAAAGAAGGCAAGACAATTTACGAATTGCTCAGAGAGCAATTACCAGTCTATCCTGTATGATAGTGACAAAAATATAAGTTACACAATTAAAAAAGGATTCCTGAAAAGGAATCCTTTTTTTTATCGTTATTAGAAATGGTTAAATTCTAAAATTAATTTATAGCCATATTTCGTATTCAAGCTCTTTAGGTACTATGCTGAAAATCCTACGCATCTTATCATTTGTTATTAATGTTAAATTGTATGCCATAGCTTGAGCAACTATCCATAAATCATTTTCTTCAATTCCAATTTCAGTTGCAGTGACAGGGTCTATTAGTTGTTCAGGATGTTTGTTTTTTCCTTTTCGAATATACTTTTCAAAAAGCAACGCTCTCAATTCCCCATAGACTTCAGAAACATAATCATTTATAGGTAATATTAATGGTTTGGATTGTTGTATAAAATTATTATATGAATTAAAATCAAATCCTTTAGATTTGTTAGCTTTGGCTCCATATATTGCTTCACCCCATACAATTGGGGATAGACATATTTGTGAGGTATTATCAAGTTGATTAACTTTAGTGATTATACAAGTATCATTCCTAAACCACTTTGACCAAATATTGGTATCAAAAAGATAGGTAGCCATCTACTCTCCCTCATAATCCTCTGCGGCTTTTTTAAAAGCTTCTATCACTGTCGGTGTTCGATTGTCTTCTACCCATTTTTTTACGTTATCAACGGATGAATTCTGAAATTCGGTAGAAATATAAATATGCAATGGAATATATGAATCGAAACCTTTAGAATAATATCTGTCAAACTTAAAATCCACACCTCTTCGTTGTACGCCTTCAAAGAAATCAAGTAACTTTTTTTCAAGACGAGGAGGTAGATTGTAAAGTCGTAAAATTTCTGCATCTATTGCGAACAAAATCCTTTTAGCTTCTTTAGATTTATTGATATCTAAAATACAGTATTTAGATATTTTAAAATATTCAGATACCAAATCATCAATGAATTGCTTTTTAAAGATGTCAATTTTGGGAACTGGCATTTTTCGCATTATACCAGCAGAATTACTACTTTTTTCAGGATTGTGGCAATATGCAAAAGCATTTGCATATGGGGAATTAAATAATGCCCAAATACAATTTAGCGACCATTTATTTCGATCTTTTAATTTTGCAACTAAAAAATTGCTTGTAACTGGATGGCCTTCAATATCTAACCAAGCTTTTAATCTCCAATGGTCACTACTAACTCTTGTATAATTTATCAATACCTGTGGATGTCCTACAGTAGTTCCCCATGAAGGTCTTAGGATTACATTTTTATTCAAATTGAGATATGTTTTTTGTGGTAGTTCTGTAATTTTAATATCGGTGCTAAATGAATCAAAACCAGCAATAAAACCTTCCCGCTTAGTTCTACTGATTGTAATAACATTAGATGGCAAATCTTTACCTTTGTAAATTAATCCTTTTCCAATCCCAACAATACTTTTCAGTTGATCGTATCCTTTACAATATTTCCAAATATCATTAAGCTCTGGGATAAAAAAACTTGTATCTTCCGACGTATAAAGCTCATCTTTAGATATCTTTTCTTCGTTAGCTTTATAAGTGTTCCTGAAATCTCCAAGACTGTTTTTATTAACTCTAATGTAAGAGATGTAGTTTTTAGTCTTAGATTTTCTACCTAACAATACAGTCGCAGGATGTTTAGATTTACCGAAAACGCCACTTTCAGGCAAGTTACAAATAGTTCTCAACTCAAAATTATTAAGGATGTATCTTCTTAATTCGGACAAGTTTTTCTTATTTAAAAATCCCTGCGGCAATACAACACCAAATACGGCTTTTTCCGGGAGATTATATAATACTCCCCAAAAACTGGGCGCATAGTTAAGGTAGATTTGTCACCTG
>CAZMPL010000191.1:0-7071 GCA_964567805.1 uncultured Pirellulales bacterium
GATGATATACCAATCTGGGAAATGCAGGGAGATAAAAATATCGATCCGCAGCAATTAAGCTTTATTATTAAAGATCTCGCACATTTCAGAATCGCAATTCAGCAAACAGGTTCGACAGATAGTCATAATGTCAGGGCATATTTAAGGTGCTGGAATTATTCTGTCGCATAAAAAAACGGAGAAGAATCGAATGTCACTTATTAAACCTTTCAGAGCTATTCAGTTAAATAAGAGCCATCCACTTGCACGTGAGCTTTCCGGCTGCTGGTTATTTAATGAAGGATGTGGTGAGCAGTCAACTGATATGAGCGGCAATAGATTGAATATTCCATTTGTCGGCGGGACACCTCAATGGACATCGGGCAATCATGGTTCAGTGATAAGTTTTAATAACAGCGAAAGTGAATATATGGAATTGGACATTGCCCCGGTGACCAAGATTCCCTGCTCAATTTTGATGTGGTTATGTCCTGATGATGTGACACAGGGTAATCATTACTACCCATTATATATCGCGAATAAAAATGTCACGAATCAGGCCTGGGGTTTACTGCTCAACCTCGGAAATGACGGGGAAGTATCTCTTAACACAAATATTACAACAACCACCGGTCGAGCTGTTTCCTCCAAGTGCATTTCTGCAGGTCAGTGGCATCAGGTTGTGTGTGTTATAGCAGGAACGACTGATAGACGTTGTTTTGTTGATGGTGGAAATAAAGGTACAAATTCGAGTAATGTGAATGCACCAACAGGTCTTAACAGAATATCTATCGGTCGTGCAGGTGATTCCACACCGGGTTATTATTATCCTGGCAAGATAGGTTGTGTATTTATATGGAATCGCGTATTGACTGATAATGAAATTGCATGGTTGTATAGAGAACCTTATGCTATGTTCGATACAATTAGCCATTCAATGTCACTATCTTTTCCTGTAGCGATAAATCCTTTATACGGTTCTATAAATGCCCAGTCTTCGATAAAAGGAAAACTTATTACGAGCATAAAAACAGACAAGATCAAGAAATTCTGGCTGATGGATGCATTGTTTAATGGAATGACAAGTAATGCTTTCAAGTTAAGCACAGCTTTCAGTATGAGCTGGTTTTGGATGAGAAATAATGGATGCAATGCTCTCTATCGCGGCATGAGTATAGACCGAGTAGATTTTGAAGATATACTCAAGACCTTTGATTCAGAATCTGAAAATATTTCTCCTCCTTCTTTTTGTGAACATGAAAACGACTCGTCATATTATTATATAATTCGTCGTTTTAATCAATGCGGTGTAATGGAACAAACTATCAGAGCCGCTGTTAAGGTATCTTTTGATTCGAATGGTAATATTGAAGTAAGCAGGCCAAATTTAATTTTTACTTTGAATGCAGAGGTGATAGAAGATAACAAAGTGCGATTGAATTGGTTATACTGTCCATTGGAACAAAAATCTGTTCCAGTTTGCTTCAGGATATATTTCGACAATGGTTCTGGTCAGATAGATTATATAAATTCAATTGCTGAAATTGAATACATCGGCAGAGAAAGTTATCACTTTGTAACCCAATCACTTGAAACGAAAACTTATCTATTTGCGGTAAGAGCGGCAAGTCTTGACGGAATTGAAAGTGTATCTGCAAAAAATATAAATGTTCAATTAGAAAATGATAAGCAGTTATCAATTGAGATTCTTAAGATAACAAATATATAAATCCAAAGTTCAGAATGAGAGAATATAACTATGTCTAATCGAGTTGATTATTTTCAACCAGAACAAACAGCTATGGCAATCCCTGCCGCAACTTTTGCGGTTTTTGTAGATGGTGTATTATGTCCTGTTCTTGGAACTAAAGAAATAATTCGTAGTCAATGGCCTGATTTCAGCAGTGCAATACTTGTTTTTAATCCTTCGAATAGTTTAGAAAGTGATATCGATATAGTTCAGAATCTGTTAGGTATGGGAAAGTCACTTGGTATTCATCTCTTTTATAATGGAGCTGTTCCAACAGGTTCTAATGTTTCAAGTTATAGTATTTTTGAAGGACAAATTGAGAACAGCGAAATAACTCTGAAATCAAATGTGTACAGAGTAGAAATAACCGCACGGGATTTCAGTGCTGCTATGGAGCGGATAACTGTTTATGGCCAGAGGATTATTAAAGATACGAATACGATATTTCTTGATGGTTTTGAAACTGTTTTTAATCCTGACGGTAAAGCAAATGCAAGTATCTCTGAAATGAATATTCATGGTAAATATTATAAAGTATTTTCTGAAAATTCAAAAAATGCCGAACAATGGAATTATGCGGATGTAATTCACTACCTGTTGTGTGAATATGTTACTGCGGGACAATTGCATATTCCTTCCAGGGAAAGACTGCTTTCTCTAACAGAAAATCAGATTGTTCGTGACCTTGATGTTACCGGTATGAGTTTAATAGATGCATTGCAGAGATGTTGCTCAAGAATAGGACTTAAATTCAAATTTGTTCCGACATGCAGGAATAGTATCTCATCACAGGCTATAGTATTTTACAAGGATAATACAGGAAAAAAAGTCGAGATAAATTTACAGGTAAGCGGCCAGGTAAATATATCTAAGACAAATATCGCATCTTTCCAAAACAAAAAGAATTTCTGGCCGGTGACACATCGGTTAATCGGCCAGGGTGATTTCAAGGTCTATGAAGCTACCTTTGATCTTATAAAAGCATGGGATGTTATGTTAGAAGGAAATATCATAGATGATTATTCGCCATCGATGAATCCAAATTTTTATAAGGTCAGAGATGTATTCAGAAAATGGACATTGAATGAAGCCGGTGACTATACCTCCGAACCATATAATCGTGGTGTACCATTTGATTTTTCTCCAATATTCAAGTGTACGAATTATGCAAAAAGACGAAGGCGATTTTATCCTTGTCTTACTACAGATAGCCAGAACAGATCCCTGGGATATTATTTGCAGGTTTCGTATGATAATGGTCTTACGTGGCAGTCATATCAGGATGCTTTTAATATTCTGGTTGATGAGTGCGGCATATGGCTCAGCAGTAATTATCTTGGTGTTGACATGGTTATAGCTTCCATGAAGAACGAGTTGAAGTTTAGAATTACAGCATCTGTTATAAGTGATGAGAGATTAAGTGCTGTAATTACCAACGGGCCTGTAAACTCTGTTGTCCCTGTTCTTGATAATATAGTGACATTACCACGTCAGTTCAAATATCAAAACGTTTCGAGTAAGAGTATTTTTGCAGGAATTAATGACAGCCAGCCTGGCACGCCTGATGAGATTGATGATACCGATGCTCTTTATGAATTCGTTCGTCATTACTCTGATGACAATTCTGGGATTATTGAACATATTGAAATACAAACGCTGCTTGCTGGTTTTGATTATTCACCGGGTGATATTGTTATCTCTAATCCTGAAAGCATGGATATATTTTCTAATTATGACACAAGGAGTATGAGTATTATTGAAAATGTACATATTGATTTTCAGAAACAATGCACGAATCTCAACATTATTAGAAAGAGGATATTGTGAAAAATGAAATAAGTCAAACTAATCGACAGCAGGAATTGGACAGACTCAGCAGAGAACCTGAAAGAATAAAAGAGACAACGATTATAAGCTCGCCGGGTTCGAACACGTCCGCGTGGTTGGCGAGAATACAGCAAAATGTTTCATATAATATTTACGACGTGATTAATGTTGTTCTTGAAGAACCGGGTAGTGAACCAATTGCGATGGGCCTGCAGGCACAGGCGATTAATATCGCGGAACCTTTCGATGAGCAGGGAACTTTACCAATAGGGACATATGTGATTATATTCCGGCTCGGAAACAAATATGTATTCTATGCAAACTTATAGGGAGAATTATGTCAGAAGAAAAATCGAAATCATGGTGTTTGAACAGGCAGGTTAATGTCTCTGTAATTGTACAATTATTTTTACTGGCTTCACTTATTCTTGGAAGCTGGGTAAATCTGCAAAGACAACTATATCTTCTTCAGAAAGATGTTAATGTTTTACTCGCAGGTCAGGAAAAACTCGAAGCAAAAATAGAATCACTGTGGACTAAAAGTATTTCACATGAATATCGCCTGAAAGCTATAGAGAAAAATATTTATGACAATGATACAAATTGATATTAATATTTTTTTTTACCAAATCAAACAGTTGCATTTATTTCGTTCGCAATGGTCTTTAAGATTGTTCCAGATGTCGGAAGTTTCTCTGCATAGGCTGATGGAAACTGTTTTGTTGAAACTGCGAATGGCATCAATAACGAAACGATAGAATTTTATGCGAAATTCTGCTGGATAGCGAAGTTTGTCGTCGGAGGCACCTTTGATAAATTGGTTGGAAAGGAGGTTTATCGCGTTTTTACCGTAAGTGTTTTTAGCAAGTTGAAAATGGCCGGGTAAAAGTCTTAACATGCCGAGAGTAATGTTTTCAGGTTCTATAATGGATAATGTTTTTTCGATTAGTTCAGAATAACCGGCTTGCCAGTCTGGATAATAAATTCCCGGATCGATTCTCAGTCTTATTCGATAACCTTTGCACTGGCATTTTTTTGCGGCTTCTATTCGCTCATCGAGACTTGCGGTTCCTTTTTCATATTGGTTGATAATTGATTCAGGATTAAGACTCCATGAGACAACAATTTTTGGATTTGGATCGAGTTTCAGTAAGTTGTCTATATTGCTGCTCTTTGTAAGAAGCATCAAATAACCTTTGGATAGGCTGGAGAAAAATGGAATTAATTCAGTTGTAAGGTTTGTGATGTGGTCGAGTGCAAGACTGTCAAGCATTTCACCCATATTAAAACTGGTATTAACATCAGAGAGTGCAAGTGTTTTACGGATTTGTTTGAACATCGTATCGTAATTGATATTGATTTTGATGAATGGAGAGAATTTACGATAAACATACGCAAGGTAACAATATGTGCAATAGTAAGGACAGCCGTTGGATACTGGAACAAGCTTGTAATAAGGCATGCAATGAATATTGGAACCGAGATTTCCATCGAAGTTTCCTATGAATGATGAAGTGTGTCCTATCATAAGAGTTCTTTTGCCCTGCAAAAGTGCATCGGAGGGTGACATATTTAATTCTGGAAAACGCTGATGTTCGATTAACTCAACATTTGCGGTAGAGAACATGTTGATAATTCGCTGAGCTTCCGGATGGTCGGAAACTTTTTTCCATAACAATATTGTTTTTGGTTTAAAGTTTTTAGCAATATCCATAAGCCGCACTTTTCGTAACAAGAAATTATTATCGCATATGAAATAATTATATTAACAAGTATCAGTATTTTTACAAGAAAGGAAGACAAAATGAAAAAGATTATTTTAACAACAAGTATGTTATTCTTATTTGCGGGATGCGATTCACTCAGGTTTGCCCCGAGCCAGGTTCAAAAACAGAATGCATGGCTGCATAACAGGACGATGGCGGTAACTGCCGAGAGTGCAAAAAGTGAAGGAACATCTGAAAAAATACAGGCACTAACTCAACTCGGGGAAAAACAGAGCAAGGCATTTGTCTCCTATTACGGCCTGCCTGAAGAATTGCCGAAAGCAGATACAGTAGAGGATATTCTGACTGAATCGAATATTAAGATTGCCGAAGTTGCAATGCAGGAAGGTTTAGAGCGGCCGGATGAATGGCAGGTCGCTGATTCTGCTATTGATTTGGGGATAGGGATTTTTGCATTGCTTGGCGGCGTATATGGAACAAATGCGGTTCGTTTCTTAAAAAATGCCAAAACAAAAACGCAGGCTTTGAAGGAAATAATCTCAGGCAACGAGCTTTTCAAGCAGCAGAATGCATCATCCGTTACCGCATTCAAACAGGCTCACGTCAATCAATCCCCGCAAACTCGACAAATCGTAACTGAAATGAAAGCTTAATAAAAAGACATTGTTGATAAGTTAACATCCTTAATATAAACGACTTATGAAAAATGTGAAAATATTAAAAAAAATAGATTGACAAAATTGCCATTTAATATTTTACTTATATAGTTTGAGATTTGCCTGGTAATGTACCCGGCATGCAGATTCGTTGTTTTTGGGGGGCATAAGGAGAATTTTATGAGAGTGCGAATTATTGTAATGGGTTTAGTGTTGGTTTTTGTATCATCAAGTGCGTTTGCATTAATAGGTCCGCCAACTGCTGAGCTCGAACAAGGACAGTGGAGTGCTGGATTCAACTACCAGTATTCAAGTTTGGATTTTGGTAAGGTAGATATAACAGAAAAAGATTATGATGAAGTAGAAGGCGGATGGGTTCTTGACGTGGAAGATTCAGGAAAATACAAGGTTAATATTGATGAGTCTAATACTAATGCTTACTTTGGCAGATTAAGTTATGGTTTAATCGACTCATTGGATGTATATGTCCAATTAGGAATGGCAGATGTTAAGTACAAATCAAAATACGCAGATGGTTATGATGAATGGGATGGTTTTAACCTGGATAATGAATTTGCATGGGGTCTTGGTGGCAAGTACACATTCTACAAGCAGGAAAAAGTGGACTGGGGTGTCGGAGCTGAGTTAAACTTTTTCAGCAATAGCATGGATGAAATAATAGATTCTGGAACATGGGAAGATGGTGAAGCTTCAGGGACATGGGAGGAGAAAGAGACAATAGACATAGATACAAGTAGCATCTTAATTGCGGTTGGACCGACTATTGATATGGATGGCTGGAAGCTTTATGGTGGTGCACTTTTCCAATTTGTTAACAGTAGTTTTGAGTCTGATGGGATTGAGTCCTGGGCTGACACTGAAGGGAATGGTGGGATTGATGATAAGTGGGAAGGCGAAGCAGATGCGGATGTAAGCAGTTTTGGTGGTTATGTTGGTGCTTCATTTGATATTGCTGAGAATTATAATATGCAGGTGGAATTTGTCGGCACAGGCGATGGCTGGGGTGCCGGAGCCGGAATTAAAATTCTTTTCTAAGCCTTATTTAGACTAAATATTTTATCGTTATTAAAAAAGGACTGCAAAATCTGCAGTCCTTTTTTTATGGTTTCTC
>CAZMPL010000192.1:0-7051 GCA_964567805.1 uncultured Pirellulales bacterium
ATTCTTATCAATTCAATTTCCGCAAACCTGATTTGAGAATTTTCAAAATAGCCGCTGAAAGAATCGGCGAAGCGTTCGAAAACATAATATACGTTGGTGATAGAATCGATAAAGACGCAAATCCAACATTAAAACTCGGAATGACACCTGTTTTAAAATCCGCATACACAAACAAAGACAAAATAATCCCACAGGGCGTTTTCCAAATCAATAAACTCTCCGAACTGCCTGAATTAATCAAAAAAATAAACACATAAAAAAGCCGAGCTAAAATCCTGACATGTGATAGTTATTTCTATATTACGACGTTATTTAGAACCAATAACATAGTCTCTATTAAAAATATCTTCGCTTGTTGCCCAATTCGTATCTATCTTAATAAAAATGTCGTTTATTTCATCATTCGTGGAATTTATATCGCTCGAATCATGCATTTTAGTCTCAACATGCACAGGATACCATTGGCCGTCGGGCGTTTGAGCAGCTTCGAGGATGTTCGCTTCGGATGTGAAAGTTTGTACAATTTTATCATTCTCATATTGGTCATGAATTCTTCTGCGATGCATAATCATATAATCTTTTTGAATATCAATCCAAAGTTCATATCTTATCTTAAAATTAAATTCCCTTTGCATCATCTTTTGTTGAGACTCATGCGAAATTTCTAATCCAATCAGTCCCGCGTATTCTGGATTATCAGGTAATCGTGTCACTGTCTCTGCTATACGAGAATTATTTATTCCAAGATCATAGGTATTTATCCATGCCCGGCTATTAATATCTTGCTCCAAAGCCAGTCTCGGTCCTTTTGCAGGATTACTCATGCTGAGACGCAATGACTTTGCGGGCGGGCCATCATCGAGTTCCATTGCGGTTTTACCGTCAAATATTTCCTGTGAAACAACACAATTACTATTTTCCAAACGAAGCGCTTCTTCAATACTTATATCAGGCCAGGTATCTTTTATCTGTTCATAAATGGTAGTTTGAGGTTCAGTATTTGGCATTAGAGGCTTTTCTGCACAATAATAATCCGCTCGATAAAGGCCATCCTGCTTTCTTGATATTATCATCCTAAATGGTCCCATAAAGAAATCAGCTAAATATCTTGAACGCAACAGCATACAGATTCGATTTCCATAATTATTGTCATAATATATTTGTATTGTTCGCAGAACTTCATCTGCATCTCTCTGTTGACGCAAATCAATAATTTGTGCAGCCGCAGGTGCACCGACATCGTAAATATCTACAGGTCCTTCATCCAGATATAATAAATTAACTTCTGTTTTTGCCTTAAAACTATTTTCTTCTGGCATATCAGTTTCAAAAATAATCTTTTTAAGAAGGTTTGTATCAACATCCCGAATACCTGTTATCGTACTGCCATTAACACTGAATTGAATCGTCTCAACTTTCCTGTCATCCTGGACGAGAAATTTCGTATGAACCGGGACATTAATATCCTGCAGCAAATCAATATAATATTCGACAACCTCAGAAGGCGAATTAATAATCGAAGCATTATATGGTCCCGCCTGAGAATCGATTGTAATCGTATTCGAGTCAGGCGAATAACTATATTGAATTTGCTTATTAAAATCAGTATAAATTAATTCACCATTCAGTTTTTTTGATACCATTATTTCAGAATTACAATTCATCCATAGCGGCAAGCCATCGATATTCGATCTGGTCATTTTTTCTGTCACTTCAGGAGGTGTATCGAATACAATATCAAAATAAATCCAATTCATTTCCTTCATATTTTCAAGCATTTTGGCCCAGACCTGGTTATTACTTGAAAGCGGTGAAAACAAAAACATCCAGCCAACTAAAATAGCGATAATCGCGACTGATGCTATTTTAAATATTTTGCTTTTCATAATTATTCTTCCTATTCTATATACCCGTGCAGTTTGTATTTCCTGCCCAGCTTTTTTTGTATTGAATATTTCTACTTCTTTTTTGTGCTCATTTTTCCATTTATCAAAATCGAACTTCAATCCATCACGTCCTATGGCGTTTTTTATAAGTTCGTCTAAATTTTTATTGTTTTTGTCATTACTCATGACTGTTTCTCCGACAAATCCATTTTTTTCAAATAGTTTTCCATTTTTCTTTTTGCTCGCGTTAACCTGCCGTTAATTGAAGCTTTTGAAATTCCCAGAACATCACTGATTTTTTCATATGACAAGCCGTCATAATATCGCAAAACCACAAGCTCTTTCATCGAATTGGGAAGATTTTCAATCGCATGATGAATTTGCACATGGTTTTGATTGCTTTCCTGTTCTATTTGTGAAAGAGCTTCGTTCTTAGGTATTTTGTTTCTTTCCGAGACCATATCCTTAGCTACATTGCGGCAGATTGCGGCTAACCAGAAAGCAAACTTATCCTGATTTTTCAGCTTCTTGAGATTTATTAAGGCACGTGCAAAAGTTTCCTGCGCAGAATCTTCGGCAAGCTGGTGGTCGCCTAAAATCGAGTAGCTTATCGCAACCATCGCTGAATAGTACATACCGCAAAGCTCGCCAAAACTCTCGATATCGCCGTTTGCAGCCGCTTTTATTAAATCTGTTTCCAATCTCTCACGCACGTTTTAAGGTTAACCTCATCTAAAACTTTTGACCAATTCGTTTCTATAATAATAGTCTGCTTTGAGCCTAAAAATAAGCGCAAAAAATTAAATATTTTGTCATTGAAATCTTAACAGTCATTATTGATTGTTGACTTATACTGCATTTATCCGTATTCTTTAGGGTTTAATCAATTGTTTTGGAGTTCTGAATTAATGGTTGTAACACGATTTGCACCGTCTCCGACGGGATATTTACATGTAGGAGGAGCCAGAACCGCCCTTTTTAACTGGCTCTGGGCACGAAGAAATAACGGCACATTCATTCTGCGCATTGAAGATACCGACCAGAAACGCAACACGCCAACCGCGACTAAGCAGGTTATGAACGATTTGCGATGGCTCGGAATTAACTGGGACGAAGGCCCGGAAGTCGGCGGCCCGAACGGTCCATACCTTCAGTCGCAGAGAATGGATATTTACGAAAAATACATCAAACAACTGATTGATGAGAAAAAAGCATATTACTGCTTCGAAACTTCCGAAGAACTCGATTCTCTTCGCGAAGAAGCCGAAACAGACAAAAAAGGATTTTCATATAAGCGGCCGGAAGTATATCCTTCCTTCGAAGATGCGCAAAAAGCACGCAAAGAAGGAAGACCTGTTACAGTTCGTTTCGCTGTGCCGCAGGAAAAGCCGATTATTGTACATGACTTGATTCGCGGCGAAATTACATTTCCCCCGAGTGAAATAAATGATTTCATCATTCAAAAAAGTGATGGTTTTCCAACATATAATTTCGCATGTGTTATCGATGATTACCTGATGAAAGTCACTCATATCCTTCGCGGCCAGGAACACCTGAACAATACACCCGGCCAGCAATCGTTATGGCTCGCATTGGGATTCGGTGAACTTCCGAAATATATTCACATGTCAGTGACAATAAGCGAATCGGGCGGCAAACTCTCGAAACGCGAACGCCCTGCTACTTTACGAAAAGCAATACAGGAAATGCAGAATGCAGACCTTGATAAAATTGCAAAAGCAGGCGGTGTGTCTCGCACTGTTATAGAAGATTTCCTTGCGGGAAACAGTATTCCTGATATGCCTGTAATTAATACTATTGCAGAATTTCTGAATGTTCCGCTTCCCGAAATCAATATAGTTGATTTTTCAAAGAGCGGCTATTTGCCCGAAACTATGGTAAACTTTCTCGCGTTACTCGGCTGGAATCCAGGTGACGGACGAGAGATTCTAAAAGCAGAAGAGCTTATAGAAGTATTCGATGTCTCTCGCTTGACCAAATCGAATAGTCTGTTCGACAGGCAAAAATTAATCGCCTTCAATACCGAACATTTGAGAATGGTAGATAGTGACAAATTGCTTGGTTATGTTAAAGCGTATTTAAAGGAAATTAATTCACCTGTAATAAATGCAGATGATGTAACATTATTAAGAATTATAAAACTTTGCGAAGGCGCAAGAACACTTGCCGATATAGATCGCAAAAGCAGATTCATATTTATTGACGACGATAAAATAGAATACGATGAAAAATCCGTGAATAAAGTTCTTCTTAAAAGCAACGGACTTGAAAATCTCGCGATAGTTCGTGACAGATTAGCAGCTATGAACGACCTGTCCGAACATGTAATCGAAGAAATGCTTCGCGGCCTGGCAGAAGAAAAACAAGTCGGCCTGGGCAAAGTCGCCCAACCGCTGCGTGTAGCTCTCTGCGGCACAACCGTAAGCCTGCCAATTTTCGATTCGGTTCAATTGCTTACAAAAGAAAGAACATTAGCTCGAATAGATCAAACTATTAAATATGTTAAAGGACAATCAAATAAAGGAGTTCAATAATGCCGTTATTAGTTACAGGTTCGATTGGTATTGATACAGTAAAAACACCTTTTGGAGTTAGTGAAAATTGCCTTGGCGGTTCTGCTGTTTATTTTTCATATGCAGCGAGTTTCTTTGCGCCTGTGCGATTTGTAGGAGTAGTCGGACCGGATTGCCCGTTTAAATTAGCCGATGTTTTTAAAGGCAGGGACGTTGACATTGCGGGTCTTGAAGTTCGCAAAAACAGCAAGACCTTCCGCTGGACTGGGACTTATTTCGATGATATGGACAACAGGACAACCGATTATCTCGAACTGAATGTTCTCGCGGAAGCACCTCCGAAAGTTCCTGAACAATTCAGTGACAGTAAATTCGTATTTCTTGCCAATACAATGCCGAAACTGCAGCTTGAATTACTTGACCAGGTAAAAAAACCTCTTTTCGTAGCCGCTGATACGATGAATTTCTATATCGAGAGCAATCTTGCACATCTTAAGCTTTTACTTAAAAGAATTAATTGCCTGATTCTTAATGAAGATGAAGCAAGGCTTCTGGCATGTGAAAAGAACCTTATCAAGGCAGGTAAAAATATCATTGAAATGGGACCAAAATATGTTTTGATTAAAAAAGGTCACGCAGGTTCGCTTCTATGCTGTTCAGATGGTGACAAATTTATCCTGCCTGCATACCCGGTTGAGAATGTTATGGACCCGACAGGAGCAGGTGACAGTTTCGCGGGCGGCTTCATGGGTTATCTCGCGAAAAAACAGGCAACAGATTCGAAGTCTCTTAAAGAAGCAATCGCTTACGGTACAGTGACGGCTTCGTTTACAATAGAAGGTTTTTCACTTAACGGCTTATCCTCTATTACAAGAAATGATATAGATAATCGTTTTAAAGAACTCAAAAAGATGACAAGCTTTTAATATTTTTAGAAAAGCTTTGTACTATCGAGAATAAAATTTATCGGGCCGTCGTTTATACTGCTGACATACATATGTTCGCCGAAAACACCCTTCTCTACCGGTACACCGGACTCTGTTATAAGTTTTGCGACTTTCTCGTACAGGTCATTCGCCGCGTTTGGTTCCATCGCTCCATCAAAGCCGGGGCGACGACCTTTTCTGCAATCACCGTGAAGAGTAAAATTGCTAATAAGCAGAATTGAGCCGCTAATGTCCTGAACATTGAGATTCATCTTGCCTTCGCTGTCAGAAAAAATACGAAGGTTAACAAGTTTGTCGGCTATGAACTGCGCATCTGTCAGAGTGTCACCTTTACCTACACCAAGATATACAAGAAGGCCCCTGCTTATACTTCCTGCTACTTCGTTATTTACTTTAACCTGTGCTTCTAAAACTCTCTGGCAAACGAATCTCATATATAAATATGTATATCTACTATATAGTAATATACCATCCTTATTATATTATCTTCCTCTGCTGCCTCGTCCGGTCGTCATTGGTTGGCCGTTGTTCATCCCTCTTTGATTCATAGGATCCTGACTGTCATATTCCGGAAGATTCTGCATGTCAGTCGTTTCTGGAGTCTCTGGAATTACCTGTTCCTCTTGAGAACCCTGTAATTCTTTTGTCAGCTCATTATAACTAAGCTGTCTTGCGACAAGCAAACCATCTATGGCAGCGACAGTTTTTTCTGCCTTTTCACCATTCGCAGTCTGTTTTATTGAATTAATTTCAGAAACAATCTTACTATTAACCGAATCCAGCAAACTCATTCTGCCATTGACACTTGTTATATCAGCATTCAACCATTCATCGATTTCACTCTGTACTTCAGGAGAATATTTTTTTTCATTTTTTTCAGTTGTTGCTGTTGATTGTGTAGTTGTGCTTGAGCCGCGTCTGGTGTTTCTTGTAGTTGTTGTAGTATTTGTTCTGCCTGATCTTCGAGAACTTGTAGATGTTCTTGTTGTAGTTGTCTCATTATCTCTTACTTCACGGTTAATTGCTATAAAGGTACTCTTTCTGGAGTCATCAAATTTTTTGGCCAGATCCATAGTTTTTTGTGCCTGTTCTTCGGTTGCAATTTTCTGAATAAACTGAACTTCGTTTTGATACTGTTTGCGAATTGCAGAAATCAAACTTGTTCTGTTATCCTTATCAGTTATCCTCCATAATCTTAATGCTGATCTGCTTCCATCGGCGACTTCGACTATAGCTTCTTTCAAGCCCGGATATTTTTCAATCCTTGCCTGTACTTCATTTGGATCTAAATTAACAGATGCAGCTTCATTTGGATTTTGCATAATAACATTATCATTATTAACAGGCAATTCTGTTTCTGTTGGTTCCTGATTCACTTCACTTTCGCCAGGTCCTCTTCTATTCAACATATTATTCAGATTACCAGTTATTTGCATCATACCTCTTCGATTACCCCGCTGTCCCTGATCCGGTGCAGTTTGTACCGGCGGCTGTGCATTATTTAAAAGAAGTATATCACTTATTTTACTTAGACCAATCTTTTGCGACATCGATAGCGGATTATCACCATCATTACTTGAAATATTTACTTTTGCCCCATTCGTAATAAGTAAATCTACGATACTATATTGTCCTGTTTCAACAGCAACAAACAATGGTGTTTTACCGGAATTATCCTGAATAT
>CAZMPL010000193.1:0-3341 GCA_964567805.1 uncultured Pirellulales bacterium
GCTGATTTCTTAATAACTCAAACTGACAGATTTTGGGTTGTCATGCTGAACGGAGAAAATGTAGGGTGCGTGCTAACGCACCATTTCTCAGGATGTACCGTTATCGGAATCTTTTTCAAGGTTATTAAACGAAGTTTTTCCGATTAGTTTTTTGAGTATCTCACTTGCGACAGGTGGACAGCCGTGCAGGAAATTGTGTGAATATTTGAATTTAGCCGTACAGTTTCCAACGCAAAGAGTTTTTTCAGGTAACTCCGTATGTCCCTTGCCAATTGCGATCTGCAGTATTTCTCCTTTGGGCAAATAATCGAAAAGCTTGTCACCGTATTCTTTCAGGAATAAAAGAACCGTAGATTGGCAAGCGCTGCACGAATTATTGTCAAATACTTTGACGTTCGGGTATTCGATAGTAATATTTTTCGGTGGCTTCACGAATTTGACGCACCAATCGGTCCAGTTTCCTGGTGTTACATCGATTTTATCCAAATCAATCACGCCGTATCCTCGCTCCGCGCCCATTCGAAGGTAGGGGACATCTTCTGCTTGTGTGCCCATTAATCGGCAGGCTACCGCATCCGCGGCGAAAGCATCCGCGCTTGCTACAATACAGTTCAGAGGCTTCGGTGTACCTGCGCTGGGGCCGAGACCTTCCATTCCTACTGTGCCGTCGATAATCGACAAGTGCGGCTTTAGTACGGATGTCATATCGGCAATTGCAACGTTTAGAGATTTATCAGCGTTACCCTCGATTGGAGGCAGCATGTGAAGCTGCACTTTGCTTCGCCGCCACAGGCAGCCTTTCATATTCTTGACCGCGAGCGTTACATCCGTGTGCATATGCATTTTCATTACAGGAATCGAAACGATGTAGTCGAACTCCAGCACTTCGGGACATAACTTCAGCTTATTTATTACAACGCCATTCGGAATATCAATTTCAACGCACGGTCGTACATCCATATCAATCAGAGGGCAATTCCTCTTGCGAGCCTGTTCAGCGATACCGGTTGCTTCGAAAGCTTCCATCGTTTTTATACCGGTAATCGGGCTTTCGCCTATCGCTACATCCGCTCCGGCCTGGCGAAAAGCATCTATCGCGGCTCCGACTACTTCCGGGTCAGTTGTGATTCCCGAACCGGGTTTTCCGAGCCTGCCCGCGTTCGGCTTGAGCAAAACGCGTTTGCCGCGTGCGAGTTCCAGTGGAAATGATTCGAGTGCTTTTAAAGTATTTTGATATGCTCCGCCGCCGTGTGTTACAACGACCGGGATGCGTTCTTCTCTTCTAAAAAAAGGGTTTTCTTTGTCCATTCAAATCTTTTTAAAAATAAACGGTGGGGTCAAACCCCACCCTACAATTCACTATATACTAAATACTAACGACTAAATACTATTTACTATTATAACATATTATCTGTTCATTTCCATACCTCTTTATTCAAGACTTTCCTATAATAACCGAAGCGCTTATTTCTCATTTTAATCACCATATATTATTAACATGACAAAATACTGATTCTCGCTAAAATATAAGGGTGAAAATAATTCTTCGGAAGCCTTATAGAATGAAAAATGACGAGAAAATTATAGTACAAAAGAAACCTTCCAAACGAAAATACATATTCACGGCTGGGGTTATTATTTTGTTAATAATCTCTGCTTTGATTTTTAGTCTGTTTCAGCCTGAGCCGGAGCCTGATGCGGCCAGTGAAGCTGTAATCAGAAACTTAGCAGCATGGAATCTTGAATTGGAAACAGAAATCGTAAAAGATCCAAATGAACTGACTGATGAAGATTTTGCAGGTTTGAAACATTTGGTGATAGGAGGAGAATTTCACGCTTATGATATATCAGGAACAATAGTTGATATTAAAGAACTTAAAGATATCAAATTCCTCGAAAAATTCACTGGCTTACAATCGCTGAATATGCTTATTTGTTTCCCACAGAAAGATATACCTAAATGGATAAAAATTTTAGCTAAGTGGAATATTATTGATTTAACGAAAAGATTTACGATAGATTTAACTCCTCTTGAAAACTTAAACAACCTTGTGCGTCTTAGTTTATCTAGTTCACAAATAAAAGATTTAGAACCTCTTTCAAAACTGGTTAATCTTCGTGAGCTTACACTTAGTGATACCCAGGTAAGTGATCTGAAACCATTGAAGAATTTAACGAACCTGGAAAGTCTCAGCTTAAGTAGTAATAAGGTTTCTAATCTTAAACCTTTGAAGGAATTAATAAATTTGAAAAAGCTCAAATTAACTGGTATCAATATAAGTAACCTTGAGCCATTAAAGAAATTGACAAATCTGGAAACTCTTGAAATGTATCAAACCAGTATAAGTGATCTTGAGCCATTAAGAAATCTGTCAAATTTACAGTGTCTTGATATTTGTGATACCAAGGTTTCCAATCTCGGCCCCTTAGAGGGACTTACAGAACTAAAAGAGCTTCGGGTAAGCACTCTGTCTGGCCTGGAACCATTGAAGAAAATAAAAAATCTGGAAAGTCTCAGCTTAAGTAGTAATAAAGTTTCTAATCTTAAACCTTTGAAGGAATTAATAAATTTGAAAAAGCTCGACTTATCTGGTATCAATATAAGCGACCTTGGGTCATTGAGAAATCTATCAAATTTACAATTTCTAATTATTTCTGATACTGATGTTTCCAATCTTGAACCTTTAGAAGGATTGAAAAATCTGAAGCAACTATATATTATGGATTGTAACAATATATCAAATGAAAAGATGGAGAATTTACAGAAAGCTTTGCCGGATTTAATATTTTGGAGGGTACGGTGAACGATCTTTTAAAGGAACAAAATAATAAAAAGAAATCATCCAGTCGAAAATATATGCTCGCTGCTGGGATTGTTGTTGTATTAATTATAAACGCATTAGTTTTTAGCTTGTTTCAGGAGCCAAAGCCTGACCCGGCCAGTGAAGCTTTGATCAGAAAATTAGCGGCAGATAAGCTCGGAAAAGATCCAAACGAACTGACCGATGAAGATTTTGCGGGTATCAAAGAATTTGAGATAGGATATATAAGGGAAAGTTATGGTACAGGTGTAGATGATTATAAAGAACTTTCAGATATTAAACTTCTCGAAAAATTCACTGGTTTACAAAAACTGTTCCTGCTTATTCGTTTCCCCCAAGAAGATATACCTAAATGGGTAAAGATTATGGCTAAGTGGGGAATTATTGATTTAAGAAAAAGATTTGCGATTGATTTAACTCCTCTTGAAAAATTAAACAACCTCGAGCGTCTACATATACATAGTTCACAAATAAAAGATTTAGAACCTCTTTCAAAACTGGTTAATCTTCGTTATCTTT
>CAZMPL010000193.1:3441-7032 GCA_964567805.1 uncultured Pirellulales bacterium
TCACAAATAAAAGATTTAGAACCTCTTTCAAAACTGGTTAATCTTCGTTATCTTTCACTTAGCGATATTCAGGTAAGTGACCTGAAACTATTAAAAAAATTAACAAATCTGGAAACTCTTAACTTGTATCAAACCAGTATAAGTGATCTTGAGCCATTAAGAAATCTGCCAAATTTACAGTGTCTTGATATTTGGGAGGTTAAGGTTTCCAATCTTGAGCCGTTAAAGAAATTAAAAAATCTGGAAACTCTCGCATTACATAGTACCAATATAAGTGACCTTGGGCCATTAAGAAATCTAACAAATTTACAGCATCTTGATATTTGCAATACTAAGGTTTCCAATCTTGAGCCTTTAGAGGGGCTTACAGAGCTAATAGGGCTTTTCGTTGAAGGCACTCTTGTATCTGATCTTGAACCATTGAAGAAATTAACAAATTTACAACGTCTTGATATTATGGGTACTAAAGCTTCTAATCTTGAGCCTTTAGAGGGACTTATAGAGCTAAAAGAGCTTTATGTAAACGGTACTCTTATATCAGATATCGAACCATTGAAGAAATTAGCAAATCTGGAAGAACTTTCCTTGAGTAGTACTAAGGTGTCGAATCTTGAACCATTAGAAGGATTGAAAAATCTGGAGCAACTATATATCGAAAATTGTAACAATATATCAGACGAACAGATTGAAGATTTGGAGAACGCTTTGCCGGATTTGTTAGTTGATTGATAATAATGTAATGATTATTAAATAGAAATTTTGATATTGAAAAGCGGGGGGAAACCTGTTATTATTCTGGGAAATTGGTGGAGATAGTAATTTTCGCCGGTTTTTAAGCTCCGGAGAGGTGTCGGAGCGGCTTATCGAGCAGCCTTGGAAAGGCTGTGTAGGGCT
This sequence comes from uncultured Pirellulales bacterium, assembly GCA_964567805.1. Lineage (GTDB taxonomy): Bacteria > Planctomycetota > Phycisphaerae > Sedimentisphaerales > Anaerobacaceae > JAFGPS01. The sequence goes on from CAZMPL010000193.1 coordinate 4,336, forward strand.
TGCCCTACCCCGGGTTCGAATCCCGGCCTCTCCGTTTCATTTTGTCATACCGTAAGTTGTTTCCCGAACAAGACTTATTACTTTTCAGCTTTTGCCTGTTGATATGCCTGTAACGCCGCGGGGAAAGGCTGTAACGCTCTCTCGAATATACCAAGGCTATATGCAATCACAAGTCCGTAATTGGTAATTGGGACACCTGCTTTGCGGCATTTTAATAGTCTTGAAAGCATTGCACGTCGATTCCACATGCACGCGCCGCAATGTATAATAAGTTTATAGCCGCTTATGTCATCAGGGAAATCATGGCCGCGTGTGAAATCTATTTCGAGTTTACCGCCGACGTATTGTGTGAGCCATCGTGGAATTTTCACTCTGCCGATATCTTCAGCGATAGGATGATGCGAACACGCTTCCGCGATAAGTATTTTGTCACCCGGATTCAAATCTTCGATCGCCATAGCTCCCAAAGTCTGAGTGACAAGGTCACCTTTGAAACGTGAGAATAAAACGGAAAAACTCGTCATTAAAATGTCGTTCGGCGTATCGGCCGCGACTTTTAAAAACGCCTGCGAATCAGTAATTACTATTCGCGGTTTTTTACTTAAAGAATCGAGAGCACTTTTTAACTCGCGCTCTTTTGTCACGACACAAAACGAATCGCTGTCAAGTAAATCTCGAATAGTCTGTACCTGCGGCAGAATCAACCGGCCTTTCGGAGCTTCTTTATCAATGGGTACTACCAATACAGCGATATTTCCCGGCCCGACAATATCTCCGACGATAGAAGGATTATCGATAAAATCAGCAGGGGCATTATTCAAAAGCACCTGTCGAAATTCCATTATGCCGTCGAGCTTCACCGCCGCTGTAAAAACGAATGGGATTTCCTGCTGCTTGAGTGACTCTGTCACGGCCGCGTCCGGTTTATTAATATCGGTTTTATTGAATACCGCTATGACTGGCACTTTCCTGTCCTGTAGTTCTTTTGCAATTTGTATTTCGTATTGTCCCCACAGGCCGTCGGTAACAATAACTCCCAAATCAGTTCTCTCAAAAACATTTTTTGTTTTCTGTGTTCTTAATTGTCCAAGGGTTCCTACATCGTCAATTCCTGCGGTATCGATAAATAAAACAGGTCCGAGCGGAAGCAATTCCATCGGTTTTTCGACCGGGTCAGTTGTTGTTCCGGCGATTTCCGAAACAATAGAAACCTGTTGATTTGTAATTGCGTTAAGAAGGCTGCTTTTTCCGACATTTCTTCTGCCGAAGAAACCGATATGAAGCCTGAAACTTTTAGGAGTAACCTCACTCATGTTTTTTCTTTCTTATTTCTGAATCCGAGCTGATTTACCGACTCGGGTGATATCAATTCATCAAATTTTTCTGAACTCATTATATTCTGCTCATGTACCAATTGGCGGATGGTTTTATTTTCTTCTTTTGACTGTGCCGCCAATTCCGAAGCTTTTGTATAACCAATAACCGCAACCATCGCGGTAGCAACCGCGGTCGAACTCTCTACGTAACTTCTGCATTGTTGTTCATCCGCTTTTATGTCCTTTACACATAAGCGGCCTAAAATATCACAACCTGCCGACAACATTTTTATATTGTCCAGCAAACATGCGGCTATCAGGGGCAAAAAGGCGTTCAATTCGAAATTTCCGTTCGACACAGCTTGAGCAATTACCTGGTCGTTACCCATACACAACATGGCGGCCTGAGATACCGCTTCGGGGATTACAGGATTTATTTTGCCGGGCATGATAGATGAACCCGCCTGCCGGGCGGGTAAAATGATTTCGCCAATTCCCGCTTTTGGCCCGGATGACATTATTCTAAGGTCGGTACAGATTTTCAAAAGCGAAGCGGCAAGAGCTTTAAGAATGCCTGAAACTTCTACAAATACATCCGCATTTTGAGTATTTTCCAGCAGGTTTTCCGCTCTCGCGAAACCGATGCCTGTATTATTACGTAATGTATCCGTCACGCGGAATATATAATCCCTCGAAGCGCCAAGACCCGTACCGATTGCGGTTCCGCCGAGATTAATCACTCTGAGTCTCTCGCCGCATTTGTATATTCGCCAGCGGTCTCTGCTGAGAGCTTCTGCGTAAGCGGACATTTCGCGGCCAAGTGTCGTCAAGACCGCGTCCTGAAACTGTGTTCTGCCGATTTTTACAATATGAGCGAATTCTTTTTCTTTCGCCTGAAAATACTCCTGCAATTTGACAACATTCTGCTCAAGAGTATTCAATAAACGTATAGCGGCGAGCTTGAGAGCGGTAGGGTACGTATCATTCGTTGACTGATACAAATTTATATCATCAAGAGGAGAAACCTTGTCGTAATCTCCGTGTTGCAGTGACATGATTTCGAGTGCGCGGTTAGCAAGTACTTCATTAATATTCATGTTCGTACTTGTGCCCGCGCCGCCCTGGAGCATATCAACATGAATATGTTCACTTAACAGGCCTTGAGACATTTCTGTACATGCCTGTACCATTGCGCCAGCTTTTTCTTTATTGTCAGACCAGCAGCCTGACTCGTACAGCGTCTGAATACATGCAAGTTTAACTTCGCCATAAGCCGTTATAAGCTCATTATGAATACCCCGGCAAGTCATCGGGAAATTCTCGATAGCTCTTGCGGTATGAATACCGAAAAAGGCATCTGATGGTATTTCTTTTTCGCCTA
>CAZMPL010000194.1:0-6999 GCA_964567805.1 uncultured Pirellulales bacterium
CAGCAATTATGCAGAACCATATTTGGAAGGTATTCCCGGAGGTCCTGCCAATGTAGAATATCGTACAGTTTTTCAAGAAGCAGCGAGAGCAATTAGTACAATTACTAATGGTAAAATCGGAAAGATTGATCAGAACAAATCCCAGCAAACCTTTATTCAGGAATGGCGAGATGCCTGGCCGAGAATACAGAAGGAAATGCAGCAAGAAAAAGAGGAAAAAGAGAGAGTAATACGCCCTGTGGCTCATAAGGAATTGCTGGATATTCTTGCAAAGGCAGACATCGCGATAGATAGAAGCGAGTATGCCAAAACCTTCCATAATTACAAGTTAAATGATAGATTAGAGACGATTGCCTATACCTTGGAACAGGGTTTATACCCTGATTCTCTCTCCTTTATGGGTATGATACAAGATAGACGTTTGGTACCATTCATTGCGAAAACAATCAAAGAATCAAAAGGAATAAAATTGTTGATGGCGGTACGGTTGGCTGAAAGAAATCCTGATCCAGATTTGTTGTCTTTGCTTATGAATTATGCATTTGACAATGATTATATAAAAACTTTTAGATATGGTCCAGAAAAGAATCAGTTTTATTATAATTCAGTCTTCGATTCTGCATCATATGTAATCAACGAAATTACAGATGGGAAGATAGGTTCACGAAATTATATTGAATCAAGAAAAGAGATAACCGAAGAAGAGAAGAAATCGCTGATTGAAAAATGGCGCAAGATTTACGATGAATCCTTAAAGCAGGACTACGAAAAATAATAATCTCATCAAGAAAAAGAGAATGAATCATTTATCACGCCAGAGGTTTATTGTGTGTTTTTCTGTCGGGATATAATCAGAGTGCCAGTCGATATACAGGACATTAGCGCCCCTGTTGTGTCGAGCACGGGCAATTCTTCTGCCGTTAACTAAATCGGTACTGTCTGATCCGGGAAGATGTCTGGAATCAAATACGTCGCATCGCATTAAATCGTCACTGTCCTTGGTTTGGATAATTGGACGCCAACTTCCATCTTCATTATCAACCATATAAAGTGTATTGGAAGGTCTCCTGAATACATCGAGCTTAGTAGGACGAGTAACCACAGAACCACGCTCATCTGTTCTGCTTGAAAAAGTCCAGTCGTTAATTACATAGCAGACTGTTTGCTCTGAATTAGGAATTTTATTCAGACCAAAACCTGTTCTTGGAAAACTTTTACATCTGTAAATAGATACTGTTTTGTAATCGCCTGTGTTATACTTTTGGCCGAGATAGGGCAGAAACTGCATAAACCAGGCGGAGTTGTTGGAACCTGTGCCGCGAGGAATAAATTGGTCGTTCTCCTGTGAATACATATAAGCTGCTAAGCCAATCTGTTTAAGATTGTTTAAGCATGTTGTCGCCTGTGCCTGTTTTTTGACCTTTTGAAGTGCGGGCATTAATATCCCCATTAATACCGCGATAATCGCGATAACAACGAGAAGTTCGATGAGGGTGAAGGCTTTGATATGTTTCATGTCAGTAGCTCCGAAACGTCATGGATGCTGTTTGCTATTCATCAATTGTCTGTTTTATTATAAACTCTTCATATTTAAAATACAAGTTAAATGAAAAGTATATCATTAACGCTCAAAGAATATTTATGTAAATACTACGCTTTACAATTTCTAAATTATGTGTAACCACTCACGGAAAATACGACTTTGTCATTCCCGCCCCCAAGGGATAAACTTGAGCCTGGCCATCTCCCTGGGAGCCCATGGGGCCCAAGGGGACCGGCGGGAATCTATATTCGCTTATTTCCTGCCGGCAGGCAGGTCTGGATTCCGCAACAAGTGCGGAATGACAATTTCTACTCTGCGAAGCAGCGCTTCGCTGCGAAGAACGAGAGTACGTTTTTACAAAAAAACCGGCAATTGAAAGTTTTTCTATGAACGCTTATAATTTTGTTTTATCCTGTATGAATAGCTATTATCGTTTTATAATATTTTCTTTATGAAACAAAAAGAAGAACAAAACACTGAAAATGAGGAGCAAATGGTAAAGCAACCGACATCCAGAACATGTTTTCTATGCGGCCGGGATAATGATAACGGCTTGAAAATGAAATGGTATAATAATTACGAAAAAAACCAGGTCGAAGCAAATGTCACTATTCCCGGGCATTTTAACGGATACCCGGGAATCGCACACGGCGGCATAGTCGCCGCGATTTTGGACGAGACTTCGGGCAGAGCGGTCTTGCTGGATGGAGATTTTGACAATTTATTTATCACACTCCGACTTAATGTTACTTATAGAAAACCAACTCCGACAGACGTACAATTAAAAGTAATTGGCTGGATAGAAAAAAAGGGCTCGCGAAAAATGGAAGTCGCCGCAAAACTATTACTTCCTGATGAAACGATTTGCGCAGAATGCCAGGCGGTTGTTATGAAACCTGCCGGTGAAATTGCCGAATGCTGGGATAATGAAAAAAAATACTGGTTTGTTGAAGATGATTCTGTTTCAGGATGAGTCTGATTTATAAATAAACCAGACCCATCCTTTTACACTACTTAGCTATATTTACAAAGTTCTCCTTTTTCTGAGCCACCCAATAACTACAGTACCAATTCCGCACAATGCTATTGCTCCGGGAGCTGGAATTGTCTGAATCGTTAATTGTGAATAATCTATTGTATAGCCGTCAAGATCATTGTTAAGATCAATTGTTATACCGTCAGGATTTGCAAGAAGACCTACTGGAATATTGAAAGTAAGAATACGTGTAAGGTCGTAGCCGCTGGCATCCGGCGGAATTGTCCCGACAATAACTCCATTCACAAGAACATCAGCACTCCAGTCAAGATGGTCAACCATGCACGCGACATATATTTCCAATGACGCAGATTCTGGTATAAGACCCATCAAATCATAGGAATGTGTCCACGCCTGATCCCCGTCAACCCAATGGTCAGTAAACTCAGCGTCATCAAACTCACGATAGTCAACTAAAATCACTCCATAATCAGTGTAATGAAGACCGTCTGCGATTGGACAGCCGACACCGAATCCGTCTTTGTCACCTTGTAAATCGATAATAGTGACAGCAGATTGAGCAGATTGAATGGAAGAAAACAAAGCGAAGGCAAAAACAAAATTTGAAATAAACTTTTTCATCACACCCCCAATTGAATAAAACAATTTACCCCAAAACTATTAAATTATTTCCTCCGATTAAGTGTTATTATATCAGAAATTCATAACCCGGTCAATACATTTCAGAATTTAAGGCAGGGAAAACAAGTGATTCCTATAATATCACCTGTTCCAAGTGATTTGCCGAGCTTCAATACGTGATAGATGAAAAAAATTAAATATATTTTTTAAGTTTTTTATTCCCCAAGCTTGTCTTTTAGTTCTTTTATAGTAGCCTGGTCATGGTCTATTCTCTTCATTAAATCCTCCCGCAATCCTCTTTCATATTGCACCAGCTTGCGTAATTCTTCATTATCATCCTGTAACTTGCGATACTTCTGCTCTAATGTATCAGGGTTAAGCGGCTCAACAGGCTCTTTTTTTTCTACTTCAGACCCGGTTTGTAATAGTCCCAACTTTTTTGTAAGCTCTTCGTTTCTCGCTTTTAAGACGGCGTTTTCATTCTGCAAAGTAATCACAATCGTCTGCATTTGCTGCGCGTGCTCCAGCGCCTGGGTAGTCATGTCATTTTTATAACTTACAGGTTCTCCTTCTTCCGAATCTGTTTTTTTTTCAGCAACACAACCTGAAAACGCAAAAAAACAAATTAATAAGATTCCCGAAAATATTATCTTTTTATTCATAATATTGCTCTTATCTCTATATACCATTTATCTTTTCAAACAATTATAGATTTTACCATTAAATAAAATATATGCAATTTTTTTGGAACTATATATTAAAAAGACTCTATCAAAAATATTTATTATGGCTGGTCATCCATTGGCTGAATTTTCATTTTTTTCATTAGTTCGTCAACAGCACCTAATTTATCAAAATGCTGCCGCCATTTGTTTATGACTTCAACTGGAAGAATTCCATATTCTTCCATATTAAAATCACTGGTAACCGCCCTTTTAAATACAATTCTATCCTGTCCTTCTTTGTCTTTCTTATATATTGTAAAATCCGCTTTTATACCATACTCTCTCAAAGGCATACCAACTTGCATTGGCCTGTTATATTTTGACCATACCACCTGTAGTTTATAACTATTATCATCGAATGTGCGAACGCAATCCATGTCAGATTGCTGTAAATTATGATAGAAATATTGTTCTAAAGTAGGATCACGCCAGTGGTAAACTGATATCGGCCCATTTTCGAAATTTACACAAACTCGTTTTTGAGGCTTGCCTATATCATGACGATAAAATAACGCAGGATTTTTACCTGGTAGATACATTACGTCATCTTTGCCCTTAACGAGATCTCCCATGAAATTTATGAATGAATTTTCGATATGAATTTTAACCTGATCGTCGAGAAACTTATCTCTCCCTATAGTTCTTGTCTGAACAGCATTTCCAGGTTCAGGCGGCATTACGGAAGAACTGAAAGCCAATAAACAATCATTTGCAACATCCCAGAGATATACATTGAAAGCAATATCATAAGTTGCCTTAAAACATTCCTGCTTAATTATGTTTCTGTCACGCCAACGATTTTCGATAAATTTGGAGATATTATCCTCACCTGTTTGACCTTCCCTGAAACTAAGTCCATAACCGATTTGCAAATGAACTGCAGCATCAGATATATTCGGTACGATATTTATATTTCTAAAGCCAGAAAAAATCTTTTTAATCTGATTTTCGAATATGTAACGAAAATCTGTATCCAAAACCATTAAATCATATAAATGATAATAATCAATGTATAAAGGAATTGCATTAAGCGATTTTGATAAATGATTTTCGGCAGTCTCAAAATATTTGCCGGCTGGATATAACTTAATATACTCAAGATAAGCTTCATCATTATCAGCATCAAGTGTTTTCGCCCAGATAAGTTCTTCAAGCAAATTATTTGCCTGATCTATACACTTTCCATTCGGGTATGTTTCTATAAATGTTTTAATCTTTTCGATGTCATTTTCAGCGGAAACTTTCGTCCAGACAAGCTCTTCTATATACTGTTTCGCCTGTGGGATATATTGTCCATCCGGATATTGTTTTATATAGTCTTCATAATCCGCGATAGTATTCCTCTGATTCACCTGTGACCATAGTAAAGACTCTATACGTTCATTTGCGGAATCTATATGCAATCCTTCAGGATTCTGTTTGAGATAATTCCGCATGTGTGTCAGCGTTCCACCTTGCTGAGCTTCTTTCCAGCTTTGTTCATCAAAGCGTTTACTTGCTTCAAAGTAATGCCATCCTTCCGGATACGCTTTCATGTATTGTGCATAATCAGAAGATTTATTACCTATCTTTGCCCGAAGCCAGGAAAATTCATCGGTACTGGATATAAACAGAAATACAAATAATACGACAATAACAAGAGTGGAATAAAACAAAAGCTTTTTCATACTCTTTTCCTCTATAGCACAGCCTTTGCTGAATCTCAAATAAATTCCTTATAGTATATTCTAAAGAAATTTAACGTTTTACCTTCTAAAGAGTATATCTTTGTATTTTATTTAGTCAAATCTTATTTTCAATATATGAAAGGTATAAAGTGGTATTTGACCTTTTTGCAGTATTCGACATAGTCCGGGTCCTGCATGAGAAATCTTTCTTCTGTAATTCCGCGAAGGAAATACAGTGCAGCCCAGCCTATATAACCAAATAGAAACGCCAGAAAATATATTATATAGTTGAGCCATGAGAATTGAGAAGATGAAGTATCTGGAACCAAAAATGGGATGAATGTTATTAACCAGTAGATATTTTTCGAGGCATAGCCCGGATGGCGTACAATACGGTACACTCCCCATGTCACAATACCGCGATTTGTCAAATTGCTTGCTCGTGTAAATAATGTAAGCGACGCCGAAATAAGAATAGCGATAAATATCATCGCAAGAATACGCAATATCCATGTCATTGGATGGTTAATATCATTTCTCCATAAAATAGCAAACGGATCCTCAAATGAACCTCCTAAAAAATCAACTGTGGCGAAATTAAAAGGAGGATAACAAGCCAGGCAAACAAACAAATGAAATGGCTTTGTTTCTACAAACCTGACTTTGTTGCCTAAAAGTTTCGAGTCACCATGATAACTGATAATATATGGAATAGCTTCTATCATAAAAGCTATAATTACGAAAAATTTGAAAATAAGATCAAAATAATAAGCCGCAGGAATTTGATGAAATTGCAATTTGAGTTCATTGAATAAAGTTGATTCTCCGTTGAATCCAATAACAAAGGCTCTGTTAAATCCATCGATAGCCCCATTTATAGCCAGCGGCCCGTATATCATTTTCACAATCAAAAAGAATATCGCGTTTCTTTCTTCATACGTCGGCTTTAATGACTCCCCTGAATCCGACGGCTTTATCCTTTCACGAATATACCTCGTAATATAACCTGTTATACGAACTGGATTGGACACCCATAACGACCTCGGCCTGACAAAGAAGCAAATCGGGATATCGATAATCAGGTAAGCTGCATAAACGCACCAGTATATTTTCATAGCTGATACGCCATAAAACGTAACACTTAACGTATCATGAAAATAGGGACTAAATGTGAAGAACAGCAAAGCCGCCCCATAAACAACCGCAGCCGACACCCAGTGACATACCCCCTGCTGAATAGTCGGCTGAGGCAGATTCGGATCGATATAACTTATATTATTTTGATTTACCAGTTTCAGTGACTCAGTATTAGCAGTATTTTGTCTTCTCATATAAAAACTATATCAAGCTATATTCCAATGCAATCTACAATTGTTTCTGACTGATTACCTTTATACATATTTTTTATCAAAAAGACAACAAAACTTCTCCCTTTCCAACAAAAAA
>CAZMPL010000195.1:0-6986 GCA_964567805.1 uncultured Pirellulales bacterium
GGAAGAAAGAAAAGGTCAGGCCGGTAAACCAATCGTTATCGAACATAAGGGTGACAAACATCCACAAATTATAATCGAAGACGCTGATGGTAAAATACTTGATGTCCACTATTTACCGGCAGGCGCCCGTATTGAAGTTATCGAAGGACAAAACGTACAGGCTGGTCAGTTGCTTGCTCATCAGCCAAGAGCTACCGGCGGTACACAGGATATTACCGGTGGTCTTCCACGAGTTACTGAAGTTTTCGAAGCTCGTAAACCAAAAGATCCTGCCGCTATGGCGGAAATCAGCGGTCGCGTCGAGCTTAGAAGTGACAAGCGTAAAGGCAAAATGACGATTATTATCAGAAGTGAAAGCGGTATGGAAAAAGAACACCATGTCCCTCGCGACAGGCATCTTAACGTACATACCGGAGACTTCACTGAAGCCGGTGACGCTTTAACTGATGGTCCATTGGTACCACATGACATTTTAAGAATTAAAGGCGAAGAAGCCCTTCAAAGATATCTGATTACAGAAATTCAAAATGTGTATCGTTCTCAGAATGTAAATATTAACGATAAACACATTGAGATTATTTGTTCACAAATGATGCGAAAAGTCGAAATCGAATCAGTCGGTGATAGTAATTTCTTGCCGGGTGAAGTTATCGATAAGTTCGCTTTCAAGAAAGAAAATGAAAGTCTCTCGAACAGTCTGAAAGTTGTCGATCTTGGCGATGTAACAGAGTTTAAATTGGGTCAGATTGTTTCCAAAAAGGAATTAACGACTGCAAGTGAAAAGATTGAAAGCATCGGCGGCAAAGGAGCTACAGGCAAAAGACCAAGACCTGCTACTGCAAAGACATTACTTTTGGGTATAACCAAAGCATCATTATGGTCAGAAAGCTTCTTCGCGGCAGCAAGCTTCCAGGAAACAACAAAAGTGCTTACAGAAGCATCATTAGCTGGACAGACAGATGAACTTCACGGCTTGAAGGAAAATGTTATTCTCGGTCATTTGATACCGGCTGGTACTGCCTTCAAACCTTACCTCGAAATGCAGGTTAAGCATCTTGTTGAAGCTCCGCTTCCAAAAGAGTTCGAAGAAGTTGCTGAGATAAGAGAAGCCAAAGAAGCCGAAGCAAAAGCCGAAGCTGCTGTAAGAGAAGCATTGGGAATCGAGTAATAGCTGTTACGATAAGAAGTATTGTTTTTTATTCGCGGTGCCTTTGCTGGCTGCGAAGTTGAAGCTGCTTAACTAAATCGGCTATAGCTTTTAGTTCCTTGATATCAAGGGGCGAGTTTTGCTCTTTTTCTGTTGAATCTTCCGGTTCGAAATCCTCATTGGAGCTACTCACAGTTTGCTTGTCTCTTTGTTCGTCTATTGATTCAGCGTGGCTTCTGTTTTCAATGATTGATTGCTCGTCCTGATTCTGAACAAAAGTGGTATCAGTGAGTTCGTTAATTTGCTGTTGAAGTGTATCTTCCGTTAGAGCTTTTTTATTAATTTCCAATTGTAATTTTTCATTGGTAATTTTAAGTGATGCAATTTCTTCTTTAAGCTGTTTTTCTAATCTTTCCCGCTTGGTTAGATCTCGCTCAAGATGCCTGATTTTTTCTCTCAGTTTTCTCCAATCCTTGGTTGTTTGACCCCATGGTTGGTGTTCCTGCTCGTCTTCTGGATAGTTTTCAGTCAGATCGCCTTCCTGTGTTTGTTGAGCTTTATGTCTTTTCTTTTTTTCTGATAAATGAGTTCCAATGAAATGTGAACGATTGGAACTTCGTGTCATAAGCGTTTGAATTTTTAATTTTCGGAGGTAATTTAGAAGACGTTCCAATAAAAAGATTATCGCTATGGCAACTATTAATAATTGCCATGATTTTAATCCTGTTTTCGAGCATATCCAATAATAGAATTCCCTCATATTATTTACGATTCTGTCGATATCCATATCAGAAGATTCCTAAATTATATTTGTTTAGCTTTTCTTTTCGAGAAATGTCAGCTTGAATATCATATACAATTCATTATCCCTCATTAGTTTTTACAGTTATTTATTTTCGATAATTTATCAGTTTGATTAATAGCTGTCAAAAGGAAAATCACCTTGAAAAGCCTTGTAATAAATAATGTTAAAATCGGTAATTATGTTTAAAAACATTGATTTTTATCTTAAAGCAGTGATTTTTCAGGGTAAAATAACTGGCATTGTTAATTGGTGTTTATCTTGTATTGGTTTTTGATTGTTTAAGTTTTAAAGCCTAAAATACTGGGCGTATATATGTAATTTTCATATTTTTAAAAAAAATCTTTATGAAATGGAAAAATATTGTTGGATTTTTTTGACTTAATGATACAATAAACCTCTTATCGGTAATTAATAAAGTACAATATATAAAGCTATTTAGAACAGGAATTAATAAAAAATATGCCAACAATCAACCAATTAGTAAGAAATCCTCGTGCAAAATCGAAGGGACAAAAGCGTGTTTCTGATATAAGCGGTTCACCTCAGAAACGCGGTGTATGCCTTATAGTTAGAACTCAGACCCCGAAGAAACCGAATTCGGCTTTGCGTAAAATCGCGCGTGTAAGGCTTACTAACGGCAAGGAAGTTACAGCTTATATACCCGGAATAGACCATAATTTACAGGAACACAGTACTGTTGTTATAAGAGGCGGAAGGGTAAGGGATTTACCTGGCGTACGTTATCATATTGTAAGAGGAGTACTTGATTGTGCTGGTGTAACCAACAGGAAACAGGGAAGAAGTAAATACGGCGTAAAGAAAGGGAAATAACAGGATTGTAAAGTTAAGGCTTTACTCTTTTTGTAAAGAAAATTAAAAACGGGAATATATAATGAAAAGTTTTACAGCTTCAAGTCAACAATTAAAACCGGATTCAAAATATAGTAATAAATTAGTAGCAAAATTTATCAACTGTCTGATGTGGGACGGTAAAAAGAGTACCGCACAGAGAGTTTTTTATGATGCTATGGATATAATAGGTGAAAAGATCAAAGATGCTGGTCCTCTCGAAGTATTCGAAAAAGCCATTAATAACACAAAGCCTTTGATTGAAGTTCGCAGTAAACGTGTTGGTGGTGCAAGTTATCAGGTACCTATGCAGGTTAACGCAAAAAGACAGCAATCACTTGCTTTCAGGTGGATACTGGCTTCTGCAAGGTCAAAAAAGGGTAAACCTATGAGCGAAAGACTTGCCGCTGAATTAATTGACGCATTTAACGAGCAGGGCGGTGCAATGACAACACGTGAAAATATCCACAAAATGGCTGAAGCAAATAAAGCATACGCTCATTTTGCCTGGTAAAATTGTCGTATATAATAACCACGGTGATTTATTGGATAATAGCCGTGGTTTTTTTTTATTAAAATTTTACAAGTTATTTTAATTGATAAATAATTTTGCAAGAAAAATAGCATGAGTGGTCTGGCAAAAATACGAAATATTGGAATCATGGCGCATATTGATGCCGGTAAAACAACCGTCTCGGAGCGCATATTATACTATTCCGGTAAAACGTATAAAATGGGAGAAGTTCATAACGGCACAGCGGTTATGGACTATTTGGAGGAAGAACAGGAAAGAGGAATAACAATCACTTCCGCCGCGACAAAATGCCCATGGAAAGATCATGAAATCAATCTTATCGATACTCCCGGCCATATAGATTTCACTGCGGAAGTCGAAAGGTCTTTACGTGTCCTTGACGGATCTGTAGCGGTATTCGATGGTAGTGAGGGAGTTCAGGCCCAAAGTGAGACAGTCTGGAGGCAGGGCCAGAAATATAGCCTGCCATGTCTTTGTTTTGTAAATAAAATGGATAAAATCGGCGCTGATTTCTATATGACTCTCGATAGTATTCGCAATAAGCTATTAGCGGAACCGATTGCCATGCAGATTCCTATAGGAGCCGAAGATTCATTTGAAGGTATTATTGACCTTGTTGAAATGAAAGCGGTTTTTTATCAGACCGAAAAAATGGGCGCTACTTTCGAAGAAAGAGAAATTCCAACGAATTTGCAGGACAAAGCTAATGAGTACAGGAGTCTTTTAATAGAAACAGCCGCCGAATATGATGAAGAACTGTTGGACAGTTATGTTCATGATAAACCGGTTAGTGCAGAAATGATTGTACGAGCGGTAAGAAAAGGAACCATAAGCAACAAATTCAATCCTGTTTTTGTTGGTTCTGCTTTGAAATATATCGGCGTTCAGCGTTTACTTGACGGAGTAATCGCATTTTTACCTTCACCGCTTGAAAAACCTGTTATCGAAGGTCACAAGCCTGATGATGAAAGTAAAAAAATAAAAATAAAATGCGACCCTAAAGAAAGTCTTGTTGCTCTCGCTTTCAAGATTACAAGTGATTCGCATGGAGATTTGAGCTTTTTGAGAATTTATCAGGGTCAGCTTAAATCCGGCAGCAGAGTGTTGAATCCCAATCGCGATAAAAAAGAAAATATTACAAGAATATTCGTAATGCACGCGAATGAAAGAAATGTAGTGGATTCCGCCAGTGCCGGCGATATCGTCGCCGTAGTAGGTTTGAAACAAACTTTAACCGGTGATACTATCTGCGATTCCAGGAAGCCGATTTGTCTGCCAAGTATAACTTTCCCCAAGACAGTTATCAATATGTCAATAGAACCCTACAGTGCTGCTGAAAGAGCTAAGCTTACAGACGCATTGGCGGATTTAAGACGTGAAGATCCTACGTTCGAATGCAAGATTGATAATGATACAGGTCAAACCATTATCAGCGGCATGGGCGAACTGCATCTTGAAGTATTGGAGCATAAGCTGATAAGAGAAAGAGGATTAAAAATTCGTGTTGGAAAACCACGCGTTGCATATAAAGAGGCTATTACAAAAAAAGCAGAAGAAGAGGGAAAATTCATAAGACAAGCCGGCGGTCATGGTCAATATGGACATGTAATATTGAGAATTGAACCTCTACTGACAGAAGATGGACATTGGAAAGATGATTTTAAATTTATTAACCAGGCCGGTAACGATGCTGTTCCAAAAGAATTTATTGCTGATGTAGAAAATGGATGCAAAGACTCATTAGGATGCGGCGTATTAAGCGGTTATCCAGTCATAGGAGTTAAAGTAACGTTGATTGGCGGTTCTTTCCATTCAGTCGATTCTTCCGGCCTTGCATTCGAACAGGCTGCTGCAATTGCAATGGAAAAGGTTATGAAGCAGGCTGGTCCTGTTTTACTCGAACCTGTAATGAGACTTCAGATAGTTGTACCTCAGACAAATTTCGGATCTGTGCAGGGAAACCTGCTTTCAAGAAGAGGTTTGATTACAGATAGTCATATTCATGGAAATATGCAGGTTATGGATGCAAAAGCTCCTCTTGCAGAAATGTTTGGTTACTCCAGTGATATAAGGAGTATAACCGGAGGTCGAGGTACTTTTACTATGGAACCTTTGACCTATGAAATAGTTCCTGAAAATATTGCTAAAGAGATTATTTTATAAATATTTGAAAAATTTTTATAATTTTTCAAACATTTTGTTGACAGTTGTACCGTAGTATGATAATTATAAAGGTTTTCAGCCGTAGCGAGCATTGTCACGGATGACTTTGCGAAACATTTAGTTGGGCTGTGGCAAATCGTTTAAGTTAGTCAAGGATGGTTTTTTGAGTTTTTTTAGGGGTGTATCTGAACCCAGAAGTATGGGATCAGTCGCTAAAAGAAGCAAAGCCCCAAGCCTTAAGGAAGGCAAAATTGGTGACTGAAGGTTATCTCAGTAAAAAGGGGATAATCGGAAGTTTGGTCAATATTGTCTTTCCTGCCGTTAACAAATTAGGTAAATATTAATAGTAACACTATAACTGTATCGCCTGAAAGGGTAGCTTCCTGAAGGCAGAAAAGAAAGTAGTAGCAAAAAAGGAAAATTATGGCTACTGAAACAGAAAGAATTAGAATAAAGATGGAATCCTATGATCACAGGACTCTTGATACTTCCGCCAAGGAAATAGTAGATCACGCTCGTAAAACCAACGCCAGAGTAAGTGGTCCGGTTCCATTACCAACACGAGTTGAAAGATATACGGTTTTACGAAGTCCTCATATCAACAAGAAATCTCGTGAGCAGTTTGAGTTAAGAACACATAAGCGTCTTATTGATATTCATGAGGCTAACGCACGAACAGTCGAAGTATTAAATCGTCTGGTTGTACCTGCGGGAGTTTTTGTAAGGATTAAAGCCTAATTAATCATATTAGGCATATTAGGAATAAAGTAATGGTAATGCTGTTAGGTAAAAAAGTCGGAATAACACAAGTATATGATGAATCGGGTGCGATGGTACCGGTTACAGTTATACAGGCTGGTCCTTGCGTTGTAATGCAGGTTAAAACTCCCGAAACCGATGGATACAGTGCTATTCAAATGGGTTTTGAAGACAAAAAGCCTTCTCGAAGATTAAAACCGGCAGAAGGTCATGCCAAAAAAGCAAATACAACTCCAAAGAGATTTGTAAGAGAAATGCGTTTGGCGAAAGATTCAAAAGAGCAGTTCAAGGCAGGTGATTCTCTTACAGTTTCATCTTTCACCAAGGGAATGATGATCGACATAACAGGTACGAGCAAAGGTAAAGGTTTTGCAGGTGTTATGAAACGCTATCATTTTGGCGGTTTCGGCGCTTCTCACGGTACAGAACGAAAACATAGAGCCCCTGGTTCTCAGGCTGGTTTTGGTACTGACCGAGGTCATGGTGGAAACATTAAAAAAGGTAAAAGAATGTCAGGTCATATGGGACATGTTCGCATTACCTCCAAAAACCATAAGCTTATCAATATTGATGAAACAAATAATTTATTGATTGTCAGGGGATCTATTCCAGGTCCCGCAGACGGATATTGTGTAATTTGCAGTTCTAAATAAAACTGTAGTTGAAGGATAAGAATAAATAGAATTTCGATTGAAAAATCGGATTAATAAAAAGAGACGTGGAAAAAT
>CAZMPL010000196.1:0-6937 GCA_964567805.1 uncultured Pirellulales bacterium
TCAGCGGATTATTGTAAACGTCATCCGGGAAAATATATTCGTTTATTGGCCGTCTCGGGGAAGCATGAACAAAATCCATCGTAACGAAATTCGAGCCAATTTTATATTTAAGGGTGCGCCGCATAGGAAGACGGCCTAAAAAGCTCCAACGCAGATTTCTCTTATCCTTATTTTCTTCGAGTTCAAGGACCTCGCGGGACCAGAAGCTTGCCTGCTCGGCGCCTATATTGAAATTCGTTGGCTCGTAAAAGACGGCGTAGTCATGGTTTCCGAGAACGCACCAGCGGGATTTTTCAATCATAAGATCGAGGCATTCCTTCGGATTCGGGCCGTAACCGACTACATCGCCGAGGCAATAAATCGTTTTAATGCCGCGTTTTGCAATGTCTTCCATCACTACAGTTAGCGCTTCAATATTCGAGTGTATATCACTTAATACTGCAAACATAGATAACCTTAATTTTATTTTTACAATTTTCAGGTAATAAATTATCCTGACTTCGCTAAAAACACGCTATTAATAACAGAAAATTGCTTTTAATGCCAGTATATTTTCTTTTCTCAGGTTTTATTTAAGTATGCTTATTTGTTTGATTTAGCCGATATTCCTGATATAATCCGTTTTTAATAAGCTGAATTGTAATTTTAACTTTATCAGGATGATATTAATTTAGGTAAAATGTTAGGCACAACTCTTCTTGAAACCAGTGGATTGGTAAAGCACTACTCCGGCAGGGTAGTTGTTAACGAAGTCTCAATTACTATCGAACGTCAAAGCATTGTAGGTTTGCTTGGCCGAAATGGTGCCGGAAAAACTACCACCTTCCGCATGATTATCGGAATGATTACACCGAGCAGCGGCTCAGTCATTTTCGATGGAAACGATATCACAAAACTGCCCATGTATAAGCGTGCAAGGCTTGGAATGGGGTATTTATCTCAGGAACCGAGTATTTTCCAGAGACTAAGTGTTCGTGATAATCTTTTGGCGATTCTTGAAACAATGTCTTTGCGAAGGTCTGAACGAAAACAAATCGCGGATGCTCTCATCGAACGGTTCGGTCTGACTGAAGTTGCGAAAAGCCAGGGGAGATTCCTTTCCGGCGGTGAGCGAAGAAAGCTCGAAATCGCGAGAGCAATGGTGACAAGGCCGTCATTAATCTTGCTTGATGAGCCGTTCAGCGGCGTGGACCCGATTGCGGTCGAAGATTTACAGCAGGAAATAAACAGACTTGTAGATGCGGGCGTGAGCATTTTAATCACGGACCATAACGTCGAAAGAACGCTCGAAGTTGTTGATAAAGCATATATCGTCGATCACGGCAGGGTAATCGGCTCAGGACCACCGGCGGAAATTATTAAGAACGAAACGGTTATAAAATCGTACCTCGGAAGTACATTCGAAGGCGATGAATTTGATTAGTTACAAAAAATTCAGGAAGAAAAATGGTAGATATTGATAAATGTAAAATGACTCTTTATCCGGCTGATGTTCTCGCGAAAAAATCAGAGCCAGTCACAGAAATAAATGATAATCTCAAACAGTTAATCGAAAAGATGTATGAACTGATGCGTGAAAACAGGGGAGTTGGTTTTGCCGCCCCTCAGGCAGGTGTGTCGCTAAGGTTGTTTATCATTTCAATTGACGGCAGCAGAGAAAATCTAAAAGTATTTATCAATCCGACTGTTACTCCGTCGGGTCCGCTTGTTTCAATAGAAGAAGGATGTCTCTCTGTACCGAGAGTTTATACAAAAATTCGTAGATATAAATATGCGAAAGTCACTGCGACCGGTCTTGATGGAAAAGAATTTACCGATGAAGGAGAAGACCTTTACGCTCGCGCATTGCAGCACGAATATGACCATATAGAAGGAATGACTATCGTTAATCGTCTCGGTTCAGCCGCTAAGATTGCAAATCGAAAGCAGCTCAAAAAATTACAGGAAAACGCCGAACAAGAGTAAAGAGGAATAAGGAAGATGAGGATAGCATACTTCGGCAGCGGCGAGTTTGGATTGGATTGTCTTAACGCAATTAAAGGTTCGGCACATGAGCTTGTATTTATTGTCACGCAGCCTCCCAATCCATCTGGACGCGGCAGGAAGCCTAATCCTACGCCGGTAGCGCACTGGGCAATGCTGCATTCTGTTCCTTTTATGGAAACGTCGAATGTTAATACTCAGGAAAACATAGATTCCATTGCGTCATGTTATAATCCTGATTTAATTTTAGTCATAGCGTTCGGTCAGAAGATTAGTCAAAAGCTTGTTGACTTGCCGCACAAAGGAGCAATCAACGTCCATGCTTCATTATTACCGAAATATCGCGGAGCCGCTCCAATCAACGCGGCGATTATTAACGGCGATAGAACGAGTGGTGTAAGCATCATTACTTTAGCTCAAAAAATGGACGCAGGTGCGGTGTTGGCAAAATCAGAAATTGAAATCGCACCCAATGATACCGCTGGTTCGTTGCATGATAAGTTGGCACAATTAGCGGCTCCATTGCTTTTGCAAACACTGGACAAAATTGAAAATGGCACCGCAGAATATATCGAACAGGAACGTGACAAAGCGACAGTTGCTCCCAAGCTCTCAAAAATGGATGGTAATATAGACTTTAACGAACCGGCGCATATATTGGAAAGAAAAATTCGCGGTTTATGGCCCTGGCCTGGAACTTCGGCAAACTATGTCTCAAAAGAGACGGGAAAATCTGTTAGAGTTACATTAGCAATGGCCGAAGTTGTAGAAAATAAAAATCTCTCTAAATTAACACCCGGGACGATTGATGAAAATCTCCATGTTATCTGTGGTGAAAATGCTTTGAAAATAGCACAAATAAAGCCAAGCGGCTCAGGTCTGATGAATTTCAGATGCTTTATGAATGGAAGAAGCACAAAACCAGGCGATTTCTTTACGAAAATCAGTCAGTAAAAATTTTTGCAGCGGCTTAAATCTCATTTTTTTATTTTACAGTTTGAAAATACTCGAAAATTATATTAAAATCTTTCCAGTTATGTTAATTAGGAAGTTTCAAAAAGGAATAGCTGGTATTGTATTGCAAGAGTTTACTCTTACCGGAATAAAAAAAGACCGGCGGTATTTATAAATAGGAGCAAAAAATTATGCCATCTACAGTATATACGCATCTGGCGAAATATTTGGATCAGTTAAGAGAGTATGCACCGATTTATCGCTCGGCCTTTTTAAGGGAAATATTAGAGAGCGTTCGAGACGACAGGCCTGCTCCTCAAAAAGAGCCGCAATCCTATGTTTATCGATGCATTGCCGGAATATTTCATGATAGTGACGCGTCTCTGAAAAGAAATATAATCAACTATTTTCTTCAGGTGGAATTGCCTTCGCTCGCTGCTGACGAGAAACAGGAAAAAGCAAAATGCGACGCTATCGATAATCTGCTCGAATGCCTGAATGATAAATCCGCAAAGGAAATAAACGACCTTATCAATCAGATTGAAGGTTTGGGATAAGAAATTGACATTCCGAGTGCCGATCTCAATTTTCAGGATGGAAGCGAAAATATTTTAGTTCCTTAAATGGAATAATGGGTGGCAGCCTCCTCCTGATTGCTTTTATCAGGATGGGGATGGTAAACTCAGGACATATTTTCTTAAAAGAATAATTCGGAGTGCGTTTTATGAAAAGAATTATATTATTAGTAATTGCACTTCTGTTAATTAACAACTTGACACAAGCGATAACGCAGGAAAATATAATCACTATGCAAATCTGGCCGAAAAGCTCCTTGAGTGACAATGCAGGTATTCAAACAGAACGTAATATGCCTTCACGTGGTGACAGTGTAATTCGAATAACAGATATTACAGAACCTTCGATAACAATATTCAAAGCAAAACAATCTCAGGAAAAAACACCAGCCGTAATAATCTGCCCAGGCGGTGCATATAGTTACCTTGCTTTCAATAAGGAAGGCACAAAGATTGCGGAATGGTTCGATACTCTGGGTATTACGGGTATAGTTTTAAAATATCACGTTCCGGATCAGAGAGAAAACGCGTTCAAAGATATTCAGAGAGCGGTACGAGTAGTTCATTACAATTCAAAAGAATGGAATATCGATCCGAATCGAATTGGAGTGATTGGCTTTTCAGCAGGGGGACATCTTTGCGCGAGATTAAGTGGTGACTTTAATAATAAAAGTTATGAGCCGATAGATGATTTGGATGTTTTAAGCTGCAAGCCTGATTTCACAATTCTAATGTACCCGGCTTATCTATATGATGGCCAGAGCGGCTTGAAACCTGAAATTAAAATCACTTCAGAAAATCCCCGCACATTTATCGTCCAGACTCAGGATGACACTATAGGAGTAGAAAACAGTATTTACTATTACATAGCTCTAAAAAATGCAGGTGTTCAATCGGAATTACACGTATTCCCAACAGGTGGTCACGGCTATGGAATGGAACCCGGCGAAAACCAAGCAGTTTCACAATGGCCAAAACTCTGCGAACAATGGCTCAAACAAATCGGAGTTATACAGAAAAGTACTACTCCCTGAAATTGCTTACTTTGTGGGAAATATATTGATGATTATTAGATAGAAAGAAATGGAAAAGGTTATAATTGTAATTATTATCTTGTTGTATTGTATAATAGCTGTTATAGCAAACAATAAAGTTTCAAAAAGCTATCGTGACAGTGAATTTGGTAAGCTAATAATAGGTTTATCTGCGCCTGGTTGTATTGTTTTTCTACTAATTCTTACTATATTCTCTATTCCTTATTTTTGGCTTTACCCAGAGCGTCATGTTAATATAATTGATGTTGCTGGTAGCAAAGAACAACAGCAGGCTCTTCAAGAATATAGATTAAGATTAAAGAAAAAATCTATTTTTCACAGATTATTTGAAAAATTGCATATTCTTCATTCAAGTGAGCCAAGTTTAAATACATTCTTGAATCAAATCGGTCCACTGGAAAATGAAGATAAAGAAGGATAAGTGAGTAATAAAAAGAACGGTATATCTTTTATAATCCAAAAACGACTTCGCCATTTTGGGCGAAATCTGTGATGATCGAGTCTTTGCTGTTCCATTCATCCGGTGTAAAAGCTGTCGCTTCTATCGGCTCAAATATTTCATAAATTGCATCTGAAAGTATATCGATTCTTTCCCAGTAGTTTTTAGTTTCGAAATCACGCGAAATTACCACTAAATCTATGTCACTCTCTTCACGATTCTGACCACAGGCATAAGAACCGAAAAGTATTATTTTTTCAGCCTTTATACCTTTTGACTCGAGAACATTCTTGAAATCTGTAATAATTTTTAGAACTGAGCTTTTATCCATTCGATTATTTCTCTACTTTCGGTCAGTATATTTTTGACATATTCTTTTGTATAATGCTTCTGCATCTTTTCTATATCTTCTGGGTATCTTGTTGCTACACTGGCTTCGTTAAGCTTTACGATAAATTTTCCTGCTTTCTCAGGTAGTTTTATATTAATTTTCTTTATTAGGTAAACAAGATTATGCGTCTTGGGTGGCGTTTCTTTCAAACGCTCCTGATAAAGACTTTTTATTGACTTTTCTATAGATAAATGGCACATGAAAACTGAGTAAAAGTATTTTCCACCAGTTAACATAAATTCCGCCGTATCAATATCGTATGCAGCCTGTTTCAACCATTCAACGGACCTTTTGTCCATAACTTCTCCTTTTCATAAAGGATATGATATTTATGGTTATATGTCAATAAATAATTGTCAATGCGATTACAGGTATTCGTCTTTTTGCAGGTAGTTTTGGACGTAGTCTTTTATTGAATCTTCGAGCGAGGTTGTTTCTTTGTCGTAGCATGCATTTCGGATTTTTGTTATATCTGCGCATGTATAATATTGATATTGATTCTTTATCGAATCCGGCATTTCGACAAATTCGATGTTTGGTTTTTTGCCCATCGAGGCAAATACAGCGTTGACCAAATCAAGCCATGTTCGCGGCTTAGCTGTGCCGACATTGAAAATGCCGTTCACATCCGGATTATCAAGAAAGAACAACGTCATATCGACAGCGTCTTTTACATAAATAAAGTCACGAACCTGCTCGCCGTCTTTATAGTCTGGATGGTACGATTTGAAAAGGTTCACTTTTCCAGTTGCGTTTATCTGCTCGAAAGATTTCAGGATGAAGCTTCGCATGTTTGCTTTGTGATATTCGTTCGGGCCGAAAACGTTGAAATATTTCAAGCCAACGATTTGGTCGAGCAAGCCATTCTGGTGCGCCCATAAATCGAAAAGCTGTTTCGAATAGCCGTACATATTAAGAGGCTTGAGTGTACCAAGTTCGTTTTCATTATCGACGAATCCGTTTTCGCCGTCGCCGTAAGTTGCGGCACTTGAAGCGTAAATAAAACGAATATCGGAATCTGTCGCCCACGAAGCCAGAACCTTGGTATATTCGTAATTATTATTTATCAGGTATGAAGCATCGGTTTCAGTTGTATCCGAGCAGGCGCCGAGATGAATTATTGCATCGACGGAATCCTCAATCTGGTCATTGATAACCAGTTCAATAAAAACCTGCTTTTCGACATAATCGGAAAAAGACAACTTGCGAAGGTTTTTCCACTTGTTATCGGTTCCCAGCTCGTCAACAATAAGAATATCATTAATCTGTCTTTTATTAAGTTCGGCGACTATCGCTGAACCGATAAATCCTGCTCCACCTGTTACTATTATCATAAAAACTCCTGTTCTTTACGCTATAAGGTTGCGTTTGCTCGTTGTACAATGGACAGGTCTGGCTTGTCAGATTTGTCTGGCTTTTCTGACAGAGAGAATCTCAATCGAAGAACGAGCTATTTTTTTCCCTATAAATGTAGTTTCCAAGCTAAGAAGTGTCAAATAATAAAGTTTTTTGCGCATAAAAAAGGCTGTCCGAAGGTTCG
>CAZMPL010000197.1:0-6828 GCA_964567805.1 uncultured Pirellulales bacterium
GTGCGGCCATTCCGGCGACAATGTCTATCCAGCTCATAATCACGCCGCCGAATGCCGTACCCTGCGGATTCGCATGATGCGGCATAATCAAATACCGTGTTTCCACCGAGCTTTCCTTCGGAGTTTTACCTTTTACATTTTCCATAATCTTCCTTAGTTGAAAAGATTCTCAATTTAAACACAGTAAGTGTACAAAATTTATTTGCCGACTACAACGATGATATTTTTTTAAATCCTTGTTTTTAACTTGAAAACGGCATTTTTGAAAATTGGCACGCTGTTTGCACATTATATAAACGGAAGTTAAAGTAAAATGAAAAGGTTAAAAATGAAAGTTAAAAAATTCGATATTAAATCGAAAGGAGGTACTATTATGACACTGGTTCCTTATATTAAACAAAACAGAAATTCTTTGACTACACTGCACAACGAAATGGATGATTTGTTTGACAGCTTTTTCAGAGGTTTGGACAAACCTTTTGCGGGCTACAAAACATGGCCGGCAATAGATGTGGCAGAAGATGAAAATTCAATTCAAGTGCGGGCTGAAGTTCCGGGCTGCAACGCCGAGGATGTTGAGATTTCAGTTTATGGAAATACATTAACCATAAGCGGCGAAAAGAAACTAAAAGAAGAGAAGAAAGAGAAAGGTTATTACCACGTCGAAAGCAGCTATGGGACATTCCGAAGAGAACTAACTCTTCCGACCGATGTGGATTCTGAAAAAGTGGAAGCGACATGCAAGGACGGCATACTGACAATTAATATGCCGAAAGCCGCAAAAGCAAAAGCAGTCAAAGTGAAAGTGAAAAACTAAGAAGAGTGAGCCAATGGGCTAAAAATGTAAAAAGGTTTTTCTAGGAGAAGTCCGCCATTTCGACTCTAACGGAATGGCGGATTTTTTTATTTGGTTAAGAAATAAGGTACCACATTTTGCAGAAAAATATTTTGTGTTAATTTCTTTATGTTTTGTTGTTAGTATCTGACAATACGGAATTGAAAAATCCTTTTTTCCTGAGAAACTGATAGAGATAAGATATTGCCACAAGTGTCACGCCGGTTGCGAGGAAAGCCGCTATTCGATATACACTTTCGACTTTGCTCGTATCAAGAATGAATACTTTCAAAAGAAGAAGTCCGAAGATACCGAGAGAAATATATCTCAATAATACTGTTTTCCTCCAGAAGCCCGCAATCATTATTAATGCACCGTATAGAGCCCACATTACAGATATATACATATGAGCAAGGAAATTCCAGTTTTCAATTCTTTGCAGGTATCTGTTTTTACAATACCAGTAAAGATAAATTTCTTCTGTCAGTAAAATCCATAACAGAATCACTCCGATTAGAGTAAATGTAATTGTAAGTTCCGGGATATATTTCTCTTCCTTGTTTCTTTTGTAGTGTATTAATGCGTTCGCAAATAAGGTTGCAACAAAAAACAGAACTACCAGGAATTCGACGTTAGTAAATATTATGAAATCAGTTTTGTGAGATAATTTCAAACATGCTATGGTTAATACCGAACCGGTGGCAGAAATAATCATCGCAAGAATCTGACTTAATTGCCCTTTGGGACAGACAGGACGAATCAATAAAAGTAATGGAAATATTGAAAGAACAATTACAATTCCCTTATAAAACAATCCTGTTCCTGTTTCGGAATCTGTAATATTCAGTTCGCAATAACAATACCATTCCAACGCAATTGACGCAAGCAGCAGAACAACAGCGGCTATATACGATGCCTGTGAAATTATGTCACGCTGTTCTTCAATCAGGTTATGTGTGGTTCTATACAGGATATGGCATATCATAACTGCACATACGACTGTAATCCAACTGCCGAAAGCCGTATTAAATACCAAAGTGAATTTTTCCGAATGCATTGGCAAATGAAAAATCAGTTGGCTCAAGCTTAATATTAAAGCAATAGCTCCGCCGACTTGAGTCAGGATACTTCGATATCTCAAGCCGATTATTATCAGGACAGCGCTTTCTAATGTCCATGCGATTGACATTGCATACATTTTAAAGTAGAGAGGTACAGTAATTGTCAGGAAAAACAGGCCGATAGCCAGGTATGCGAGTCTCAAATTTAAATCGAATCTGCATCGTACAAATACTAATACCATCATTCCAAGATGAATGGCACATAAACTTAAAGTAATGAGTGACAATTCAGTACGATAATCCTGGTACAGTATTCTCCAGAAGTAATAGAAAACAGTCGCGGCGTTTGCTATCATTAGATACACTTCTTCTTTTGTCGCTTCCTTTTTTCTGAGCAAGTCATAAAGAACAGGCAAAAAGAGATAGACGAGGAAAAATACAGTAAGCCAAGCCAGAGCCATCGGTAATTGTTCGGGCATTTCCTGAGCCATTTTCATTTCAGGGCGATAGAATTTTTCGAACCATCCGGTATAAAGCAGGAAAGTTCCTATGAATGAGACGATATCGACAAGCCGCCATTTTCGATAATATGCACAGAGTAAAGCACCGGCGTCCAAAATCAAAACATAAGTGAAAAGCGGCACAGGCATATTTTTACCTGTCGAAATTAATACAGGAGTCAGGAATCCGCCGAGCAGAGATAAAAATGCGATTATTATTTCGTCAAGACCCAGGGCATAGAGCATCGCGCCTGCGGTTATGAATATCGACAAGCCGAAAGCGTATTTTGTCGTAATAAGTTCGTAATATGCGTTAGCGGCGAAAACAGCACAATATAACAAAGCGAAACCAAGAGCGGTTACGGATTTCGCGACTATTCCATAATCACGTCTGCGCGTGACTTCACCGATAGCCAATGCGAGTAATCCCGCTATCGCGACAATAACTACTCTGCCGGTTGGTCCGACCATATTGTTGTCGTAAGCATATTTCAGAAAGAATCCCGCAGCAAATATAACAGCGATAATTCCCGCGATAAGAACCCATCTTGTACCGATTCTTTGTTCGAGTTCGGCTTTTGCGTTATTAGCTTTTTTTTTGAATAATTCAGGAGATTTTAACCTATCAAGTTCGATTCTTATTTTTGTTTTTGGCCTATTGAAAGACTCAGACTTGTCAGTTTTTTCCTGCGGCTTATATATTTCTGTCGGTTTTATTTTTTCTTCGATGAAAGGTTTATCTTCGATGATAGCGGCTGGTTTCTGGGGCTCCCTGTATAGATGTTGTTGTTCCTTTCGTTCGAGCTCTTGCAATCGCTTAAGAATTTTGTCGGATTCTTTGAGTACTCTAATACTGATAATCAATGCAATAGGTCCCGAAGCAATAGCTGCTATTGCAATAATAATTGTAACGAAAATAAGACCTTGCATTTCTCCATCTCCTTAACTGAAAGTATTTTTCAAGCCGTACTCGCAAATAAAACTATTCTACTGTATAAATTATATAATATTTTTATTTTTTCCTGATAGGTATATTATAACATTTCTAAAATGTCACCATGTTAGTTGCTGCGGTTCGTCGCCTACTTCGTCGGGACGCTGTTCTGTTTCGTTGGCACTTGAGGCGGCTATTGCTTTATAGAAACACCAGCCCAGGCCTCCGATTATTATCAGAAATACAACTGCAAGAATTGCATAGGATACTCCGGTTAATTCGTGACTTGTCACTTCCTTAACTTCTTCGGTTTTGATTGCTATGCTTTTTTCATATAACAACTTCGCGAAAAACGCCGAGATTTCCATAATGCCGAAAATTCCAGACCAGCGCACGAACCATGAAGTCCTGTAATTATCCGAGTCGAATTTTTCAATAATATAAAAACTCAGAATGGTTGCTAATATTCCGCCGATAGCCAGAGCCCATAATCCGGTTGTCTTCATAATTTCTGATTGGCCGGACTGCATTGACATAATAAATATTATCGTTGTCGCTAATGCGATGAGAAGCGAAATTATTCCGATTATTCTGCCGTGTTTCGGTTGATTCTCTGTTGTTGCTGTAACTGTTTCTTCTTTGTTTTGATTTTTAATAACGCTGAATATAATTGAGATTAAAGGAGCGATTATGAGAATTCCTACGCCGACACAATTTGGAGCGTTCCATTTGCCTTTGGGTGACATTAAGAAACCTTCCTTGTTATTAATATCTTCGAAGAGCTGCCAGAAAAACAATGAACCAAGAATTGCGGGTATAACCAGTCGGATAATATAATTCCACCATATTCCCACCTTCCAATCACTGCGGCTGTTAGCGTGACGTCTTAATATATTTAATCGCCACAACCAGCCAAGTACAACCGCTTCCATCAAGCCAAGAAACATTATTCCTCGTGTTCCGTTTACAAAACCATCCACGATTCCGAGCCAGTTCAATCCGCCTTCTGTAATATAAATTAATCCGAACCCAAGACCGATTAAACTAATGACAGGTAAAACTATAGTTCGTGACCAGCCGGTTTTGTCAACTATGCTTGCAATAACTGATTCTGTAATTGAAAAAGCGGAATCGATACCAAGAGTAATCAGCGTGAAAAAGAAAACAAGGCTGAACCATGCCGAATAAGGCAATTGGGCAAGAGCGTATGGAAAAGCTACGAAAGCCAGGGACGGTCCGGTTTGAGCTACATTTTCAACTCCCACGGCGTGACCTTCCTGCTGTGTCACAAAAGCCATAGCTCCAAGAGTCGCAAAAACCGCCAGTCCCGCGATGAAACTTGTCGCGAAATCTGAAATAGCAATAATAAGAGCATTGTTGTTTATGTCACTTTTTCTATGAAGAAAACTTGCATATGTAATCATTACGCCGAAAGCCAGGCTCAATGAGAAAAAAACCTGCCCGAACGCGTATCGCCATGTTTCTGGTTTCGCGAGTTCCGACCATGTCGGATCAAGATAATACGCGAGACCCTGCATGCTTCCTTCGAGTGTTAAGCCGCGTATCGTGAGAATTAAAAGCATCAGCCACGGAAGCGGGACGGTCAACCATACGATTTTTCCGACGAGATTGACTCCCTTGAAAATGCAAAGGTACATTGTGACCCATGCAATTAATAAGGGGCCAACAATGTTCCATCTTAATGCTCCAAGAGAAGTGCCTTCAGTGTAACCAAGATAATTA
This sequence comes from uncultured Pirellulales bacterium, assembly GCA_964567805.1. GTDB lineage: Bacteria > Planctomycetota > Phycisphaerae > Sedimentisphaerales > Anaerobacaceae > JAFGPS01. The sequence continues at coordinate 5,074 of CAZMPL010000197.1, forward strand.
TCAAAGAAGAAACTTTTTGCTTTTTCAACACCTTCCAGTCCCTCTCCGGCCCATGGCAAATCACCTTTACCCATGATTCCCTGAATACTGTACCACATAAAACTGAAGCAATAAGCAAGAATAACCGGGTAATAAGTAATGATGACAAATCCGAGTATAATTCCCCACCAGCCTACCATCTCGAATTTTTTATTGCCGTGTTTGAATGCGTCCGGCGCGGCGCGTTGTGTGTAATGTCCCAGGCTGAATTCTAAAATCAACAGAGGAAAACCGACAACGACCATTCCGAGAATGTAAGGTATAAGAAATGCGCCTCCGCCGTAACTGTATAATTTATAAGGAAAACCCCAAAGATTGCCAAGACCTACTGCTGAACCTATCGCCGCTAAAATAAAGGCACTGCGAGTCCCCCAGCTTTCTCTCTGCTCATTGAGTAATTCAGCCATACCATCTAATCTTTCTTTTTAGATTTTTTAGATTTCTGGTCTTTATCTTCCTGAATATTTTTTTCCTGTATATCTGATTGTGCTTCTGAAATTCCAAGAATAGCCAAAGTATCTCTTTCGATAATACTTTTTATGCTCACTCGTGGAACGGCAGGTAAATTCGTATCTGCTAATTGCATATTGAAACCGAGCAGTGTCTCGATACATTCTTCGGGGCTGTATGTTGGAAAACCGCTTCCAAATAAAAGCTTATCCATTACTCCGTATTCATATGCCGCTATAACTGTGTTGTAGGTCTGCCATACATTTTTCGGTTTGATTGTCAAATCTGCATAAACATTTTTATGTTTCGCGACCATTATCAATGTTTGCTCGATAAAAGGTGCTCCCATATTTCCAATAACGAATTTCAAGTTTGGAAATTCTCTCGCGACTTCATCGAGTAAATACGGCAGAGCATAATCAAGAACAGCGTTCTGTTTTATATCTACTCCCGCATTATGGAAAAAGACCGGAAGGTCAAGCTCGAGTGCTGATTCGTAAAGTCTCATGTTCCTGCTGTTGGTCGGATGGATACCCCAATCCGAACAATACATTACAAGTCCCTTCAAACCGAGCTTTTTCGTCGCGGATTCCAGGCTGCTTGTGCTAATTTTGTCCTCATCGGGCTTTACGACCGCAAAACCGACCATTTTCTCACTATATTTGCTAACATACTGAGAAACTTCTTTATTGACTTCGTTGCTCTGGCCGCCTGAAGTAGCCAGAACAATGCAGGCGTTAACGGGCTCAACCGCCGTTAAATGCTCGTTGGCGACGTTTTCGCCCGACGTATTTTCTATATGTGTATGACAATCAACTATCATTTTCTGATACCGTAAACATTTTTATTATAAATTGTATTGAATAATCGAAAAAGAGCTTTTCGTCAAGAATAAATATTTACTCCACCAGCCTTGACAAAGAAAAACTATAACTATAATATACAACTGAATTTGGAAGATATTTCGAAAGTAATGTAAAAAGCTCAAATTAAAATTAAAAGCCCGAGAGAATGAAAAGAAGGATATTATTTTGATTTTCACCTTTTATATTTGAATTTTTCTGCTCTTTAAAGCGTATTATATAAAGTTCAGATTATTTGGTTTTTATGCTTGTTTGTCATGCTGAGTCCCTTGGGGACGAAGCATCTGGATATCGTTACCCAGATTCTTCGTTTTACTCAGAATGACAGTTTTTTTAGTGAAATACAGGATTTTAGGATAAGAATATGGATTGCCCGGTTTGCAAACAAAGCGCGATGATTACT
>CAZMPL010000198.1:0-6816 GCA_964567805.1 uncultured Pirellulales bacterium
CTATCACCGCTCATAATGTCGGGAGCAATCTTGGAACAATTCAATCGGCTCAATGCGCCGCGACTATGCGTGAATTCTACGCTCATGAAACATTCGGTAACGCGGGATGGGGAGGCTCGCCGGATATTATTACATATGACCGCGAACTGCTTAAAGATGGATGCATTCAATTAAACGACAAACCTGGTGCCGGATTCGAAATCAATCCCGAAGTCGCCAAACGCTACCTCTGCGAAGGCGAAACATGGTGGGACTAAACAAAATAATAAGCATAGTGACTATCTCGTAAGCTGGAAGTTATTTTCGCCGATTAGCTGTATCATTTTTCGGCAAAATTCAGGATTAGGATTTACGTTCAAAGCTTTATCAGCGGCGGCGTGTACTTTGCCTTTTTCCGTCTGGACAGTGACTATAAGAGAGCTTCTGCCTTTATGGTATTTACAAATGGTTTTTATTTCAGAAACTTTTTCCTGTGTAACTTCCCTTGAAAACAGTCTGATTCTTACTTTCGCGGCTAATTTATCTCTCGCGTCTGTTAGAGCAATAAGTTCTTCGGCGATAATATTGGGTGTTTCTCTTCTGAAGTCTGCTTTGCCAATAACGAAAACAATCGCGTCTTGAACAAGAATGTCACTATACTTGCTCAGAGTTTCCGGGAACAGGACAACTTCGACTTGTCCCTGCAAATCTTCGAGTACAAAGACCGCCATTTTTGAGCCGGCGTTTCTTCCATTTTTTGTGATATTATACCTGACTTTTGCGACCATTCCTCCGATAGTAATTTTTTCACCGCCAACGCGAGTGAGTTCAGACGTATTGCATTTTGAAAAAGCGTTTATTTCCTCTGCATGGTGACTTAAAGGATTACTGGTGACATAAAAACCGAGAACCTCTTTTTCAAACGCGAGCATTTTCGGTTCCGGCCATGGAGCGGCATGAGGCAATTGCTGATTGTCTTTGTCATGGTCCTTCTCGGCCGGAATTTCACTGAAAAAATTCATCTGTCCCATCTGCCTGTCTGACTGTAAACCTGCGCCGCTTTGCATCGCCCTTTCAAGACCGAGCATCATCTGGGCGCGATTTCCGCCGAAATTGTCGAATGCTCCCGATTTGATGAGCGATTCGAGCACCTGCTTGTTAGCGGCTCTTAAATCCACGTTTTCACAGAAATGGAACAGGCTCTGAAATTTGCCGACCTTTTCACGTGCGGCGATAATCTGCTCGACCGCTTTTTCACCCACTCCTTTAACCGCCGCCAATCCGAAACGGATAACACCTTTTTTCTTTTTTCCATCTTTGTCGTTCTCATAAATCGGCGTAAAATCCACACCGCTTTTATTTATATCGGGAGGCAAAACCTGGATGCCCAAAAGTGCGCACTCTCCGATGTATTCGACAATCTTTTCTGTACTGTCCATTTCGAAAGTCAGAAGTGCCGCCATAAATTCGACCGGCCAGTGTGCTTTCATGTACGCGGTCTGATACGCGACAAAAGCATAACGTGTCGAGTGACTTTTGTTGAAGCCGTAGCCCGCGAAACGTTCGATAAGTTCGAAAATCTGCTCGGCATCCTGCTTTTTCAATTTTTTGTCAACGCAGCCGGCAATAAATCTTTCTTTTTCTTTTGCGATTATGTCCAGTTTCTTCTTACTGATAGCCTTAATCAATTTGTAAGCTTCACGAAGCGGAATGTCACCAAGCCGGTTACAAATTCTCATAACCTGTTCCTGGTATGTCATAATTCCGTAAGTCTCCTGGAGAATTTCGGTCATAATAGGATGAGGAAGAGTCCAGCTTGCTCCGTGTTTTCTTTCGATATAATCAGGGATAAGAATCATCGGGCCGGGACGATATAGCGCGTTGGCCGCGATTAAGTCCTCGATGCGGTCAGGCCTCATTTTCATCAGAAGGTTCTGCATACCGCCGGATTCGAACTGGAACACACCCTTTGTTTTTCCTTCGGTAAATAATTGGAATACCTTCTGGTCGGTAATATCTATTTTTTCAAGGTCGATTTCCTGCCCGTGAATGTCACGAACTAAATTACATGCTCTATCGAGAACACTCAGAGTCTTTAATCCGAGGAAGTCCATTTTAAGCAGGCCGACTTTCTCGACCATCGGCCCTTCGAACTGAGTGACAATATCATCGGAATTCGGAGCCTTATACAGCGGCACAAAATTCGAGAGCGGCTCATCAGCGATAACTACACCGGCGGCGTGAACCGAGGCGTGACGTGCCAAACCTTCGAGTTTTTTACCAATATCGATTACCTTACGAATCGAATCATTTTCATCATAGAGCTTTTTCAAATCAGGCTCGGTTTCCAAAGCCTTATCGAGAGTCATACCGAGATCAGCCGGAATAAGTTTCGCGACTTTGTCGGCATCGCTGAGCGGCACACCAAGCACACGGCTAACATCACGAACAACCGCGCGGGCTTTCATGGTACCGAAAGTAATAATCTGTGCTACGTGACCGTATTTTTTGCGAACATAATCGATTAGCTGGCCGCGATGTGCCTGACAAATATCGATATCGATATCGGGCATTTCGTTTCGTTCCGGGTCCATGAAACGTTCGAAAAGCAAATCGTAACGCAGCGGGTCAACATCGCACAAACCAAGAGAATACCCGACAATAGTTCCAACACCGCTTCCTCTTGCCCCGATTGCGATATGATTTTCATGCGCGTAATTGCAGAAATCCCAAACAATTAAAAAGTAGCTCGCGAAACCTTTAGAACTGATAACTTTCAGTTCCCTTTCCATTCTTTCTTTTATAACGTCTGTGATTTCGCCGTATAGTTTTTTCGCTCCTTTATAGCAAAGCTCGCTCAGATAATCTTCCGGTGTTTTCTTATCCGGCGGCTTGTAACGAGGTGCGTGACGTGTTTTCAAGTCAATCTCGACATTGCATCGCTGAGCGATTGCGAGAGTATTGTCACATGCTTCCGGTGCTTCCGGGAAAAGTTCCCGCATTTGTTCCGGGCTTTTTAGAAAAACACCGGGAGGATAAATCAACCTGCTTTCATCGTCTGCGCGTTTTCCCGTACTTATCGCGCAAAGACAGTTATGCGCTTCGTAGTCACTCTCGTCCAGAAAATGCACGTCGTTGGTCGCGATAAGACCGATACCTAATTTATTCGCGAGTTCAATCATGTCGGGAACTACAGCCGGGTTGTCACCTTTATGCCGCTGTAATTCGATAAAAAATCTGTCTGTGCCGAAAATCTTCAAGTAACTTTCCGCAATTTCGCGAGCGGCTTTCTTATCGCCTCTTGCAATCGCGGCGGTTACTTCTCCTTTGATACACGCGGTCGAACAAATAAGACCTTCGTGATATTGCGCAAGAACTTCCTTATCAATTCGCGGGCGGTAGTAAAATCCTTCTGTAAATCCGATACTGGCAAGTTTAAGAAGGTTATAATAACCGGTTGTATTTTCAGCCAGAAGTATCAGGTGATACGCGGCGTCTGAAATGCTTGTTTTTGTTCTGTCGTGCCGGCTGCCGGGCGCGAGATATGCTTCAATTCCGATTATCGGTTTGATATTGGCTTCTCGAGCTTTTGTATAGAATTCCACTGCGCCGAACATATTGCCGTGATCAGTAACCGCGACTGACTCCATCCCGAGCTTTTCGCATTGCTTGAACAATTTCTTAAACGAAATAGCTCCATCCAGCAGCGAGTACTGACTGTGAAGATGCAGATGTGTAAATCCTTTATTAGACATAACTTACGCGGCTCCTTCGACCATAAAACATAAAAATATCATAATAAAAATATAATACTATAAAGTCAATTGAAAACTATGATAATGAGAAAACTCTGCTAAATTATTTACATGCTTTTTACACTGAAAATCTTTTATATGCTTGTATAATAAGAGCATACAAAAATTAAAGTGATAAAAATAAAAGGTGAAAAATTATGTGGAAAAAGATTAATCCTTTCATCATGTTATTTATTTTGTTTTCTGCATTGCAAATCTCATGCAAGGAACACGAGTTGACTCACCAAGAGAAAAATTTTTTTGAACAGCTTCATGCAGGAAATAGTGCTGAAATTGCTCGTCTTGTAGAAAGCGGAGTAAATATAAGAATAAGAGATCAACACGGCAATACACCTTTACACATGGTTTCTTCAAGTGGTGATTGCGAATCAATCAAACTTCTATTGGAAAAAAGGGCAAAAATCAACTCTACTAGTGATAACGGTGATACACCTCTTCACGATGCGGCAATGAATGGTCGTTTAGAAGCCGCTAAGCTACTTATCGAAAAAGGAGCAAATGTAAACGCAAAAAATAAACAGAATAAAACACCGATTTATCCTGCAGCACAGAGCGGTAATCTCGATTTAGTTAAATTTCTTGTTGAAAATGGAGCAAAAATACAAACCACTGGTTATACTCCCCTTCACGATGCTGTAGATAATTCCTTTTTACAATTTCAGCCTGATAACTACCTTGCTGAAATGATTGGATATTTTCTGTCTAAAGGTATCGATGTAAACGTTAAGGATAAATATTTGGTAACACCGCTGTATTTGGCGACAAGATCTGCTGATGGAAAAATAATTGATTTGCTAATTAGAAAAGGTGCCAAGATAGATGCTAAAACAAAAAGCGGCCAAACACCTTTATTTAGAGCTGCTATGGCAGGAAATAAAAGTGCTGCTGAAGTTTTATTAGATAATGGAGCTAATGTTAATATAAGGGATGATGCAAATGAGACTCCTTTGCATTTTGTTGTTAGGGAAAATAACATGGCGACTTTTACATCGATAGAAAGTCGTGTTGGACTTATAAAGCTTTTTCTTGAACATGGCGCTGATGTCAACGCTCAAAATAATAGTCAATATACACCATTTCATTGTGTTATTGGGTGGGGTTGGTTCAAATATCGTCCATCTAATCCACCTGAATATATAGCTGCTCATAAAGAAATAATAGAGGCTTTTCTGAAAAAAGGAGCAGATTCAAATCTAAAAGACAGGTCAGGTAGAACACCATTAATATTAGCTGAGGGAGAGCTGGACATTATTGAGCTTTTAATCAAATATGGTGCAAAAGACTGATTTTTTCAATGTCTTAACAATTAGGATTTAATCTTCTTAAAAAAACAAATCATTCTTGAGCCGCAAGTAGATTGCATATATAATCTTGCACATGAACTATAAAAATAAAAGAACCAAAGAGCATAAGTGCATAAGTGCAAAAGGAAATATTCTCAAAATATCTTTGTGCCTCTGTTACTTTGTGCCTCTGTGCCTTATTTGTTTGAGCGGCTGCGGCAGGCAGCAAACAACCACCAATGCAATAGCTGCTACTGAAACCAATGAGGTTTCCCGAAAAATGCAGGCCGCGGAAGATATTCTGATTAAAATGCATTTCGATATCGCAAAAGCGGACTACGAAAAAGGATATATCAGAACAAGGCCGCTGGCCGGAGCACAATTCTTCGAATTCTGGCGCAGTGATAATGTCGGCATGGAAAACCAGCTATTGTCGAACATGCACAGTATTCGCAGGATTGTCGAATTGACTATAAGCGACTCGAATGGGAATCTGAATATCGATTGCAAAGTACACGTTCAGAGATTATCCATACCACAGCGAGAAAAGGGAAGCAGTTCTCAGACTTTTCAAACATTCACACGAAGCAGCCTTGACTTCCAGAGACTCGAACTTTATCCCGAACAGGAAAAAGAAATGGAATGGCTCGAACTCGATAGAGATTCAAAACTCGAAGAGGAAATTCTAAAACGTATTTCTTCAAAAACAGATAACAAGTACAGCAAAGTACAAGACGAAACTCGAACTTCCGGAGAAGAATTATGAATGTTCTCGTGTGCGGCGGAGCTGGTTATATAGGCAGCAATATGACTGCCATGCTCGCCCGTGAGGGACATCATCCAATTGTTTACGACAATTTGAGCAAAGGCCATAAAGCAGCTATCGCTGACAAGAAACTTGTAAAAGGTGATTTATCAGATTACGACCTGCTCGTCAAAACTCTTGAAAAATACCAAATCGAAGCGGTGATGCACTTTGCGGCTTTCATCGAAGTCGGCGAATCGGTAGCCGAACCGCTCAGGTATTATAAAAATAATCTTTGCGCGACACACAATTTGCTTTGTGCGATGGAAAAAGCAGGCGTGAAGAAATTTATTTTCAGCAGTACCGCGGCGGTTTACGGTATCCCGGAAAAATTTCCGATTACAGAAGATTCACCGACAAAACCGATAAATCCATATGGCCAATCGAAACTCGCGGTCGAGGATATGTGTCACCATCAAAGCATAACAGGTAAACTGAACTTCGCGGCGTTAAGATATTTCAACGCTTGCGGCGCGGGAAATAACGGCAAGCTCGGCGAGGACCACCGCCCGGAATCGCATCTTATTCCATTAATAATCCAGGCAGCTATGGGAAAACGCGCGGATATAAAAATTTTTGGAACAGACTACCCTACGCATGATGGAACATGTATTCGTGATTATATTCATATCGAGGATTTATGCAGAGCACATTTGCTCGCGCTGAAACAGTTGGACAATAAACGTGAATTAATTTGCAATCTTGGCAACGAAAAAGGTCACTCTGTCCGAGAAGTTATCGAGACCGTGAAAAAAATCAGCGGCAAAAACTTTAAAGTAACAGAAACAGACCGACGCCCGGGTGATCCGCCTGTTCTGACCGCAAGCGCAAAAAAGGCACAGAACGAACTGGGCTGGAAAGTTCAAAAACCCGATTTGGAAGAGATTGTCGAAACCGCCTGGAAATGGCACAGTGAAAATCCGAACGGCTACCC
>CAZMPL010000199.1:0-6796 GCA_964567805.1 uncultured Pirellulales bacterium
ATATTCATCGTTGTACTGGCGATAGCCTCCGACTCTCGAACCGAAAACAGCCATCTTCAGGAAGTTGCCGACTATCGCGGTATTTACGCCAAGTAACATCGCTGTTCTTCTATCGACGGTGAAATTCAATTCGGGACGAGTTGCTTCAAGGTCACTACGGAGATTTACCACATTGGGAACTTCAGCAATCAATCTTTGAGCTTTACCGCTAAGGTCCTCAAGTGTTTTGAAATCTTCACCCATAATTCTAACTGTAATAGGCGCGCCTGCGGGAGGTCCATTCTCTTCTTCCTCAATTTTTATTTCCGCCCCGGCGATATCAGCAATGTCCCTTCTGATATCTGAAATTACATCGGTAGAAGGACGTTCCCTGTCCGCGAAATCATAAAATGTCAATGTTATACCGGCTAAATGGGAACCACCTGCACTCGCGACAAGATTCATCTCGCCGCCTGCAGAACCAACATTTGTCACCATATGTTTGATATATTTCATATACGGTTGAATGCGTTCTTCAATTAAACGAGCAATCCTGTCCGTCTCTTCTATGTTAGTTCCCTGCGGCGCGCGAATATTTACGACCGCTCTTTCCGGGTCACTGGACGGAAAGAATTCGGTACCTTTGCCGATTTTAGCATAAAGACTGCCCATAGAAACCAAGAGACATAAAGCAAGGAAAAGAGTTATGCCTGGATTTTTCAGTGCCAGCATTTGGAATTTTCTATATGTTCTGAGAAACAAACCTTCTGTTGTTTTAGTATTATCTATATTACTGATAAATATCGAGCAAATAACCGGGCTGAAAACCAGAGCTACGAACAACGAAGCTAAAAGTCCCAGTGACAAAGTAATGGGCAGATATTTCATGAACTCACCCATCATACCGGGCCAGAACATCATTGGGAAAAACGCGCATACCGTCGTAAGCGTCGATGTAACAACAGGCCAGGCGACTTCCCTTGCACCAAGAATAGCCGCATCGATACGATTATATCCAAGATGAATATGCCTGTAGATATTTTCCGTAATAACAATTGCATTATCAACCAGCATACCAAGAACCAGAACAAGGGAAAACAGTACAATCATATTCAGAGTAAATCCCAAAGCCTGAATCAGACAGAAGGTAATAAGCATGCTCAAAGGTATAATCATCGCAACGACAAGTGACGTCCTGAAACCCAGGAACAGAAGCAGAATCACAACTACCATGATTAACGCCGCCATAATATTATTCTCAAGGTCAGCGACTGTACTGCGTATATATTTTGCCATATCATAAGTGACATCAAATTCCAAAGCTCCAGGTGCACTTTCCCGTACTTTTTCAAGTATAACATTTAAGGCATCTGATACAAAAACAACGTTTGCTCCGACACGTTTTTGGATACTGAGAGTAATATTTTCATGACCGTTATGACGTGAATAAGTACTTCGATCCTTAAAAGCAGCTCTTACCTTTGCTACGTCAGCCAGATATATAGGCTTGCCGTCACGAACTGTAAGTAATAAATGATCGACTTCTTCGGCGGTAACAAGTTCAGCAGGAACGCGAATATTAAATTTCGTTCCTTTGGTCTCAAGGCTTCCCGCTGAAATATTAACATTTTCAGAAGGAATCAACGCGAGAATTTCCGAAATAGTCAGGTTATACATAGCCAAACGGTCCGGATCGAATTCAAGCCTGATTTCCGGCTCGAGGTCACCCATAATCTCAACTTTCAGGACACCAGGAATCATTTCGATATAATCCTGCAATTCATCTGCAATTACCTTAAGCTGAACAGGTGAAACATTACCCGAGATACTGACATATATTACAGGTAATTCCGCGAGATTAATTTCAGTAATAATCGGTTCTTCTGCATCTGTAGGCAAATCACCTTTTGCGATATCTACCCTGTCCCTGACACGCTGCAGCGCGACATTAGTCGGGACATCCGGAGTGAACTCAACGCTTATGAGTGAAAGTCCCTCGGCACTGCTTGAAGTAATTTCTTTCACGCCGCTTACGCTGTTAAGTTCTTTTTCGATTTTCATCGTGATTGATGTTTCGATATCCTCGGGTGAAACTCCTTCGTGCATGGTACTTATCATAATTTGAGGAATCGGAATATCAGGGAAAGCTTCACGCGGCAATGTAATATAACTATAGACTCCAGCTATAACAATAATTAATCCAAGCATTGCTATAGTAGTTCTGTTTTTTATGGCAACATCTGTAAGTAACATAATATTTTATTGATCCCCATCGACGACATTAACTGATTGGCCAGAAACAACGAAACGATGACCAGATATAATTAGATGCTCATTCTCTTGTAAACCGCTCTTTATTTGAACTTTGTCTCCTTTGATAATTCCAATTTCAACATCATGTCTTTTCGCGGTTGTGGAATTTGCGATATATACCGCGTTTCCATTTTCCAAAGGAATCACAGCGGCAAGCGGAACCATAATCACATTTTTAAGAATCTGTCGAGTTAGAACAACATTAACAATCTGGCCGCTATGCAGACATTTTTCTTCGTTTGGAAGCGTTATCTCTATACGTGTCGAACGCGTAAGATTGTCCGCAATAGCGCTTATAAATGTGATTTCCCCTTGCATTACTTTTTCCTGGTCCTTGAAATCAGAATGAATCTCTGCTTTCCCGCCCTTGGTAAAGAAGGAAATGTCACGCTCTGGAATATCTACTACGACTTTCACTATATCATTATCTACTATTTGCGCGACAGGTGTTCCAGGAGAAATATATTCACCTTCCTCAACTGGAATATTATTTAATACACCACTCGTCGGTGCATATATGCTTGCACGTTCAAGTCTTGTCTTGATTTCATTGAATTGAGCCTTGCTGATATCAAGCTTTGTTTTTGCGTTATCCAAATCACTTTGTGCAATAGCTTCATCTTTAACAAGATTCGCCATGCGTTTGTACTCGATTTCATCTCTCTTGAGTTGAGATTCAGCCATATCATACTGCGGCACAAGCAAATCTGTATTAAGCTTTAGAAGCAAATCGCCCTTTTGTACATGAGAACCTTCTGTCACCGGGATACTTTCAATTCGCCCGTCTATTTCAGATGAAATTGTAACTATCCTGTTCGGCTCGACTACTGCCGGCAGTCTGAATGTATCAGCAAATTCAGGTTCCGAAACTACATTCATAACTTTTACATTAACCGGCGGTGCTTCAGTAACTTTTGTTACTGCTTCTTTTTTGGGTATTTTAGATACCGCAACAAACGCACCAATAGCCACTAAAATTACTATAAGCTTTCTAATATTGCGGGCAAACCAGTTACCATTTTGTTTCTTTACTTTATTTTCATCATTTTCTTTTTTCATAAATATTTTTCCAAATCATCATAATCACTTATATAACAATGACTTATAAACGATACAGATTAGCTTTTTCTCGTCAGCGTCAGTTTATCACGACTTCTAAACACACGTTTTATACAGTAGTTTAAAACAAGCGTTTGCATAAATCAAGAAATTTCCATTTTTTTTTACTAATTTTCCTCAACTAAAATCATGTACTAAACAGGCAGATTAAGATTATGATTCTATTGTTTATTTAAAAATTTTCATAATTATAAAAAAATTTAGGAAAAAGAGTCAACAAAACGTGACCGAGATTAGCCTTATATATGTAGACTTAGTTTTTGATCTTCACTAAGACCGGGAGCGTTTGACAGGCCACATACACGCTCTCGGTCATTTTTAATCACACTATTTATTACACTTCTAATTAACAAGACGCTTTTTAAGGCGTTTTATAGCAAAATAACCAAAAACAATAATAAATAAAACAATATAAAACATGTCAAAAAGCAGGATAGGTCTATAATCGTTTGTGCAAATCGACCTGACTATTCTAACTGAATGTGTAAGAGGAACCAGTTCCGCTACGGGGCGGATTTGAGGCGGTAAATTCTCGATTGGGAAAACTACTCCAGAGAAAAAGAACATCGGGGAAATAAAACCTGTAAAATAAAAGTTAAAGTGATTAATACTTTTCACAAAAGAAGTTATGAATAATGAAAGAGATGCAAACATCAATCCGGTAAAGAAACCAACAAACGGTGCTAATAAAGCATTTGGAAGCGGAATAATCCTAAAAATTGAAAGAACGCACAAAACCGCAGAAGTGAAGAAAAATCCTTTCGTTCCCGCCCAAAGCATTTCGCCAACGAGAAGATTATTAGCCGTCATCGGAGCCGCAAGCATACCATCATATACTTTTTCGAAATCCAGCCTGATAAATGTTCCATAACTGCACTCAAAAGCGGAAGTGAACATAGCCGCGGTTACAAGTAAACCAGTACCGAGATATTCAATATATGATACGCCGCCCATTTTATCGTCAATATAGTGACCAAGCCCCAGTCCGACTCCGGCAAGAAAAATCAGCGGCTCAAGAAACGGAGGTAAGCCGTTGCTTATCAAATTCTGTGTATAAACTCTCACATGCCTGAACCAGACACTGTAAAGACGCATGTGTAATGGAGGATATTGGAAAGATTTATCTTTAGTCATTTAATTGTCTCCCTGTAGTACGAAGAAAAACATCTTCAAGGTTTGTCTGCCGGATAAGATAATTTCCGGACTCCATACAGTTATCCGCAAAATCTTTCAAAACACTAATATCGTTGGCATAGTATCGCATCACGCCGGGAGAATCTTCTATTCTTATGTGCGCTTGAGGTTTTTCTCTGCATTCTTTGCTGATAAGTTCGACATTAAGAATTTCCAAAACGAATTTTTCAATATTTTCATCCAGCAATTTCATCGGCTGGCCTTCCATTACTTTGCTTCCCTTGTGCATAATCAAAATATGATTGCAGAGCTGAAAAGCTTCTTCCATATAATGAGTCGTAAGCAAAACAGTCGTATTCTGTTTCTGCAACTGGCGAATTTTGTCCCAGATAAGATGACGTACCTGCGGATCAAGGCCGGTCGTTGGCTCATCGAGAATCAATAACTTAGGCTGATTCAGAAGCGCACGTGCTATTACGAGCCGTCTTTTCATACCGCCCGATAATTCCCTGATTTTTGAGTTTATTTTCTCTTTAAGTTCGAAAAATTCGAGAAGATATTCAATTCGCTCCCTCGCATCAGAAGCTTTAATATTGTAGAATTTCGAATAAATTCTCAAATTTTGAAAAACATTAAGCTCGTCATCAAGATTATCTTCCTGCTGAACCACGCCGGACAGGAACTTTATAGAAAGTTCATCCTTCGCCGGGTCATACCCGAAAACATTTACCTTGGTTTGCGGATTTTCATCTCTCGTGCATTTGCCGTAGATAATTTTCATAGCGGTGGATTTACCAGCCCCGTTCGGACCGAGAAATCCATAGCAGTTCCCGGATTCTACGGTGAAACTAAGATTGTTCAGGGCTTTTACATCCCGGAAACTTTTATTCAGATTTTCAATTGTTATTATTGGTGCCATAATTCTTTTCAATTAAGTAATGATTTTATACCATTGTCTGTTCACACAAGTTCATTAAGATACGATATCTTCCTGATAATTTCATCTTTTTTATATCACTTTCCCAGAGATGAATCAAAAACGATGTATTTAACAATACGCCCGGCGAGATTCGAACTCACGACCCCCGGTTTAGGAAACCGGTGCTCTATCCTGCTGAGCTACGGGCGCGTTCCTTATTCGGCATGATTATAAGCGAAAAATATGAACTTATCAATAAGTGATATTTTATTAGCATAAAGATATTGATTCTGGATACAATCCGTTTTTCCGAGTATAATTCGCCAATGGATTTATCGATAGTAATACCGGCGTATAATGAAAGTACAAAGATAGCACGCGATATTAAAGAAGCGGCAAGCTTTCTTGCGTCTAATCATTTAACCGGTGAGATTATCATCATCGATGACGGCAGCAAAGATAATACCTCTGAGATATCAAAAAATACTGAAGTTCCACCTGAGATAAGACTCCTTGTCTCCCGCTATGACAACCATCGCGGCAAAGGTTACGCCGTTCGCAAAGGTATCGAACAAACGAGAGGCGAATATGTGATGTTTGCCGATAGCGGCTGCTGTGTTTCTTATAAAGATACACTCATTGGGCTTGAACTGATTAAAAAAGGTGTATGTGAAATTGCGCATGGCTCAAGAAAAATGTCAGGCTGCCACATCGAAAAATCCCAGAGTATCTACAGAAGAATATGCTCGAAATTATTCCACTGGTTCGTTTTATACGATATGAAAATCCCTGCCGAATTTACTGATACACAATGCGGCTTCAAAATCTACAAAGGCGATGTAGCAAGATATCTCTATAGCCAATGCAAAACAGACGGCTTTGTTTTCGATATCGAAATTATAAAGCTTGCACAAAAAAATGATTACCGTATCAAAGAGTTCCCTATCGACTGGACATGCGATCCCGACACAAGATTGTCCCCTTCAAGAAGCTCCTGGCGAATCCTGAAAGACCTCCTCAAAATCAGAAAAAACATAAACAAAAAATAAAACCATATCTGTGTTATTTAATTTGAGCGATGTCCTTCCATGAACCGAAACACTTTATTACTTGCTGTTCTGTTTCGTCTTTCTTATCAAGGATAATCATCGCGACAGAGTCGAGATGGTCGGAGCAGTATTTTTCTATTTCGTCTAAATCCATTATCATAAAAGATGTTGAAAGCACATCCGCAACCGCGGCGGTTGGAGCGGATGACCATGAGGCAACTTTTCCCTCGACTGGGCGGCCTGTGCGAGGATCTATTATATGGCCTCCTTTTTTTACGCCGGA
>CAZMPL010000200.1:0-4142 GCA_964567805.1 uncultured Pirellulales bacterium
GGTTTTTCTGTAAAAAACGCACTATTGTCATTCCGCACTTGTTGCGGAATCCAGACTTGCCGGCAGGCAGGAAATAAACGAATATAGATTCCCGCCTGCGCAGGAATGACAAAGTCGTATTTTCTGTGAATGGTTACATAATCTTAATGTTAATGTAATAAATAAGAACTATAAAATAAGATGATTGATAAAACAGAAAATTCAGCGGAAATCTTTATAAAAGCCAAAGAGCTTATTGATAACGGCGAGGCATTTGCTATCGCATTAGTCCTTAACGCTGAGGGCTCGACTCCCAGGAAAGCCGGGGCAAGAGCTATTATTACACATTCAGGAAAAATATACGGCACAATCGGCGGAGGTGCAGTTGAGTCGGAAACTCAGAAGCGAGCGATAGAATCATGTATATCGAAGAAACCTGTTATTTTCGATTTTCAACTTCAAGGCTCAGACAGAGAAGGTGACACTCCAATATGCGGCGGAAAAATGAGAATTCTTATCGATCCAGTTTCCTCTCAAAATAATGATATTTTCAATAAAGCAGCCAAAGCGATAAAACAAAGAAAAAAAGGTTTATTTCTTTCAACTATAAATAAATTGCAAGTTGATTATAATTGGTGGACACTTGAATCTGCAACTTTGGATTTAAATTTTCCCTGCGAAGAAAAAATAAGCAAATGCCTGGAACACGAACAACCTGAGCTATTTACTCTCAATGATAGTATGAAAGAAGTTTTCGTTGAACCAATAATCCCCAAACCTCTACTCGTAATTGCGGGTGGTGGCCATATTGGACAGGCTCTGGCGATTCAGGCAAACATGGTCGGCTTTGATATTATAGTCTTGGATGACAGGTCAGAATTTACAAATCCTGAACTCTTCCCTGAAAACACCGCGACTATTTGCGGTGACATAGCACAGGAGTTAAAAAAATTTCCTGAGGGAAAAGATACCTACATTGTCATTGTCACTCGCGGTCATAAGGATGATGCAAACGCACTGGAGGTTTGCATTAACAAGCCATTCAAATATATCGGTATGATTGGCAGTAAAAGAAAAGTCGCATTAATTCGTGATAATTTTATTAAATCTGGAATAGCTGCCTCAGAACAATTCGATAGAATATTTTCTCCCATAGGTTTGAATATTGGAGCTCTTACGGTACCAGAAATCGCGGTAAGTATTACAGCAGAATTAATCGCAGTAAGAAGAAAGGGAATAATCCATCAACAATGGAATGATAAGGAGATTCTATGATTTGCGCAATTGTTTTAGCAGCCGGCTGTTCGAGCCGAATGGGTACGCAAAAACTTCTTTTACCCTTTGGCGAAACTACCGTAATTTCGCATATTGTTAATCAAATCCTTAAAAGCAAAGTAACAGATACATACGTAGTTCTCGGGCATAATCCCCAAAAAGTCACCGAAGAACTTTCCGGCAAACCTGTTACAATTATCTATAATCCAGAATACCAGACCGGGATGTTATCTTCAGTTAGAGCCGGAATTCGTGAAATACAAAAAAAATACGACTCGATACTCATCGCTCTTGGAGACCAGCCATCAATCACATCGAATCTTATTGATAAAATGGTTCGACACTTTACTGAAACAGGCAAGAAAATTATTGTTCCAAAATATAATGACAAACGCGGCCATCCGATATTATTATCAACAATTTTTAAAAATGAGATATTAACAAATTTCGATGATATCGGCCTGCGAGGGCTTTTGCGAACACATGATAGTGACATATATGAAATGAATGTTTCAGATAGTTCAGTCGTATCTGATATGGATTATCCCGAGGACTATCAACGCGAAATCAAAAGACTTGAAAAAGAAAACAAATAGTTCTTTACTCAGTTATTTTTCCTGTTGCACGTAGAATCTTTTCCGGAGTTATAGGTAAGTCTTTACATCGGTAACCTGTGGCTTCATATACTGCATGTGCGACCGCAGGAGCTGTTGGACTCGCCAAACCTTCGCCGGCCTCTTTGGCTCCATATGGGCCTTCAGATTCATAGGTTTCAATCGCATAAGATTCTATTTGCGGCATATCCTCGGCAGAAGGAATCTTGTAATCAAGAAAAGTCGTATTCAGGATTTTGCCGTCACGAATAACAAATTGCTCGCTGAGAACATATCCCAAACCCATTTGTAAAGCTCCATCAAGCTGCCCTTCCACAGACATAGGATTAATTACTGTGCCGCAATCATGAGCGGTGGTGACCTTTTCGACAGTGACAATTCCTGTATCGGGGTCAACTTCGACTTCAGCGACCTGGGCACCAAACGAATAAGCAGGTGTAGTTAAGCCTTTATCTCTTGGTGTATAATATCCTCGAGCGGTTAATTCTTCGCCGCGGTTTGCTTTAACATACATAGCGACAGCTTCGCCGAAAGTTATGCCGCGTTCAGGTTTTGCTTTGGCATACACCCTTCCATTTCCAAATTCAATCTCGTGAATCACATTGAGATTGAATCTAATTGATAACATCTGAGCGAGCTTTTCTTTTATTTTATTAGCCGCGTCAAGAATCGCGTTGCCGTTCATTAAAGTCACTCTGCTGCCCCATGTTCCAAGGTCTGCTTTGGGTGTCATAGCCGTGTCCGCAGAAGTGACACGAATATTTTCCAATTTAATTCCCAACGCCTGCGCAAGTATCTGTCGCAAAACTGTATCAGAACCCTGACCGATATCGGAAGCCATAGTCAACAAATGAGCAGTTCCGTCATCATAGGCTCTTACTTCACAAGCAGCGAAATGATACTGCGTATTAAACCAGTTAAAAACGCCGCCGGAAATGAAACTATAACAACCAATACCGATACCTTTATTGGCCGGCAGGTTTGCTCGTTTCTCTTTCCAATTAGTCATTTCCGCTACTTTTTGCAATGACTCAACAAATCCCGCGGAGGATACTTTAGTAACTCCTTCGATAGTATCGCCTGTAACCATCGCGTTTTTAATACGCAAGTCAATCGGATCAATATTCAGTTCTTTAGCGGCTATATTCATTTGTGTTTCAGAGACATAAAGAGCCTGAGGCGCGCCGAATCCTCGCATTGCGCCAGCGGGTGTTTTATTGGTATAGACATGATAGCCGCGATAACGATAAGCCGGGTAGCGATATAACATAGCCCCGAAATTGCCGCATAAAAATGTAGCAGTCGGGCCCATGGAATTATACGCACCTCCATCGAGATATGCTTCGAAGTCCTTGGCAAGAATAGTACCATCTTTTTTAAACCCAACCTTCGAGCGAACCTTCATAGCGTGTCGAGTCCTGCCTGTGGCGAATTCTTCGGCACGGCTGAGAACAAATTTGACCGGCCTGCCTGTTCGCTTTGCCATTAAAGCCGCACAGAACTCCCATGGACGCAATTCCATTTTACCGCCAAAACCCCCTCCTACATGAGGTTTGATAACACGGATGTGGTTTTCCGGCAAACCGAGTGTTGACGCTAAAAGACACTGAACAATATATGGAGTCTGTGTCGAAGTCCAAAGTGTTATGCGTCCTTCTGTATCCGCCTGTGCCAAAGAAGCACACGGTTCCAGGTAAGCATGAGATACGGCATGTAACGTAAAGTTATCTTCCAATATCAAATCAGCTTTGGCAAACGCAGCGTCAATGTCACCCACATCTATCTGGCGGTCTATGCTTATATTTCCTTCGAGTTGATCTATATCATCATGAATCAATGGAGCGTCGGGAGCAAGAGCTTCATCAATACTGAACAGCGCTGGAAGCTCTTCATATTCCACATGAATCAAACCGATTGCTTCTTCAGCTATATCAGGATCAATTGCAGCTACGGCCGCTACTTCATCACCGATGAAACGTACCTTATTGATAGCTAAAGGCAGTTCATCCTGAGTCTGAGGAAACAAACGCCAATTACCATATTTGATACCGGGTGTATCTTTCCCTATAATTATATCTTTGACACCAGGAAGCGCGGCTGCTTTGGAAATATCAATCTTTTTAATTCGTGCATGTGGAACAGGACTTCTGAGCAGCTTGCCATAAAGCATACCAGGTAATTTCATATCACCGGTATATTGTGCGGCCCCTCTTGCCTTATCGGGAGCGTCGATACGAGGTACGCTGCGACCAACTACATTCTGCTGCATGTCAG
>CAZMPL010000200.1:4242-6731 GCA_964567805.1 uncultured Pirellulales bacterium
TCGCTCTTGTGTCACTAATTGGCGTAGCCTCATCCAGAGATATTTCAGCGACTTTTTGTGCTAATTCCTCTGTTAGTACATTACCTTCCAGAGTCTTTTCGGCATGAAGAACACGTTTGGGAACTGGCGCGACTGCACCAATCGCAAGACGTGCTTTAGTTATCGTTTCTTTTTCATCAACTTGCAGATATGCTGAAATACCAACAGCGGCGATATCAACTTTGCTTCGCGCTGATAGCTTCTGGTAGTTCGAACCGGAGCGGCCGGGCGTTAAAGGTAAAATCAATTCTTTAACTATTTCGCCGGATTCCAGAGCGTTAACTCCCGGTCCACGAAAGAATTCACTCAAAGGAATAATCCTTTCGCCAGCCGGGTGCATAATAACTACATTGGTATCATAAACCAATAAAGGCGTAGCGGTATCAGCCGATGGGCTTGCGTTACATATATTTCCAACTACTGTACCCATATTACGAATTTGTACAGTTGCGGTAACGCTTGCGGAATAAGCCAAAGCCGGAAAATAACGTCGAATCTCACAATTTTGTGCCACCGCGGATATTTTTGCATTGGCACCAATTGTCAATTGCTTGTGGTTTACGTGAATATAATCTGTATTAGGAATATTGCTGATGCCAATTATATATTCAGGCTTGACTGTTCCGTGCTTCATTTTAATAAGAAGATCAGTTCCGCCTGCGAGAATACGCGCTTTATCTTCATTCTCAGCAAGCATAATGCAAGCCTCTTTAAGACTTTTCGGAACTAAATATAAAAATCTCGGCAGAGCCATTAATCAGACTCCGGATTTTGCTGGTTGATTTTTTTACTGGCGGCCATAATAGCTTTAACAATACGATTATAACCTGTACAACGGCAAAGATTGCCGGATAATGCCTGTCGAATCTCCAGTTCAGTTGGTTCAGGATTTCGGTCGAGGAGATATTTGGCCGATAGAATCATGCCTGGGGTACAATAGCCGCATTGAATAGCACCTTCCTGAACAAAGGCTTCCTGTATCGGATGCAAAGTCCCGCAAGGGTCACCTTTTGTGGATAATCCTTCTATGGTTGTGATTTCCTTACCATCAGATTCTATAGCCAGGCTCATGCATGAAGTAACTGATTTTCCATTAATCAATACTGTACAGGCACCGCAATCACCGGTTCCACACCCGATTTTCGTACCAATCAGGTTTAAATCCTCTCGCAGTACTTCAGCCAGTGTTCTCCAGGGCTCTACCGCGATAGAATATGTATCACCATTAATATGTAAGGTTATATTAACCTTCGCCATTTTCAACCTGCGAATCTGGTTTCTAACAAAAGTTTTACAAAAATGAAGTTACAAAAAACAGCTTTAAGATATTCAATCTAACACCTAAACCCTGATTTGTCAATAAGATAATGTACTGGTACGTACGAGTTTTATCTTCACAGGCGTTCAAGCTCGATGTTGACATTTGCTTCAAAAAACTTATAATGTATACGTAATGATTTTACGACCCATAATTTGTTTAACATAATTTAAAGAGGTGTTTTAATGAGAGCTATACAAATAATCAAACCGAGAAAAATCGCAATGTTGGATGATGCTCCAATGCCGGAACCGGTCGAGGGAGAAGTTTTAGTCAAATGCAGTCATGTCGCTATTTGCGGCAGCAATATGGGTCCTTACACCGGAACAGGTCTATGGGGCGAAATGAAGTATTCTAACCCAATTGGATGGGCTGGACATGAAAATATCGGCACAATTGTTAAATCCCGCTGTAAAGGCTGGGACGAAGGCACGTTGGTCTTAGCTCAGCCGGAAGGCTATTACGGCTTCGCAGAGTATATAGTCTGCCGCCCTCCAGCCATAGCACGTCTGCCGCAGAACACTCCTGATCCAGGAGCGATGATTGTTGCGCAGCCCCTGGCAACCGTTCTTCGGGCATTATCTCAGACAGATGGTGTGATAAACAAAACTTGTGCCGTGATTGGACAGGGTTCGCAGGGTCTGGTATTTACACATATCCTGCGTCTGATGGGAGCAAAAATGGTCATCGCCACTGATATTCTCGACTGGCGTCTTGATTGGGCGAAACGCTACGGAGCCGACCACGTCATCAATGCCGCCAAGCAGGATACAGTTGAGGTTGTAAAAGAGCTTACCAATGGGGAAATGGTTGATTTTGCAATCGAAGTGGTGGGATTTGTAGATTCTCTGAAAACCGCCGCGTATCTGCCCAAGCGTAACGGCAGGCTGTTCATTTTCGGAATGCCGCATTATCAAACACAGGAATTTCCATGGTATCATGTTTTCAGAAAAGAACTTGAGATTAAATTAAGTGTTGGGCCGGAGTGTGGTCCATTTTTCCAAACAGCGGCGGACATGGTTCTCGACGATCGCAGCTCTTGCCTAAGGGATATGGTTACACCAAGAATGCCATGGGACAAGGCTCCCGAGGCTTTTGATATGTATGCCGACTACGCAAAAGGTACACTGAA
>CAZMPL010000201.1:0-6702 GCA_964567805.1 uncultured Pirellulales bacterium
TCCAATCCCGAGAACACTGCACATGTCACTGCTTGGCTTGCGTGACATAAGCTCGCTCGGTACGCCGCCTCTTGACAGACGCAGTATAGTGACTTCTGTTACGGCGTACAATAATCAGCTTATTTCAAAAGCTATCAACAAGGAATTGAACAGGCAGGGACAGGTCTTTTTCCTGCACAACAGAGTCCAGAGTATCGAAAAGAAAGCATGGGAAATTCGGAAACTTGTTCCCGAAGCAAAAATCGGAATCGCGCACGGCCAGATGACAAAATCCGAGCTTGAAAAAGCCATGATAGATTTCGTTACCAACAAAATCGATGTACTTGTCTCTACAACTATTATCGAATCGGGTCTCGACATTCCAAACGCAAATACGATTTTAATTAACGACGCGGACAGGTTCGGACTTGCCGAACTGCACCAGCTTAGAGGCAGAGTCGGAAGATATAAACATCGCGCTTATGCTTACATGCTTCTTCCAATGTCACGACCAATCACGCCGATAGCCGCCAAGCGTCTCAAAGCAATAGAGGAATATTCACATCTCGGAGCTGGTTTCAGAATTGCGCTTCGTGATTTGGAAATCAGAGGCGCGGGAAACATTCTCGGGCCGGAACAATCGGGACATATCCAGACCGTCGGCTACCAGATGTATTGCGAATTATTGGCGGACGCCGTGAAAAAACTGAAAAACGAGCCGGTCGAACCTATGCCGCACGCGGCTATCGACTTGGGATTCGCTGTATATATTCCGAAAAATTACATACCGATTGACAGGCAGAGAATGGACGCTTATCGAAGAATCGCTGTGACTAAAAATACTATAGATTTGCAGCAGATTCGCGATGAGTTTGTGGATGTTTACGGCCCATTACCTGAAGAAGTAAACCTTTTGCTCGAATTGGCTGATTTGCGTATAATAGCGAGTAAACGCAATATAAAAAGTATTATTACGTCAGGACTGAATTTGATTTTCTCATTCGATGATAATCATAAGAAATCCGACCTGAAAATGTTTGAAAATGTTTCAGGAAAGGTTAGAATACATGATGAGAAAACGATTTATCTGCAACTGACGAAAAATTACTTCGAGCCGAGAACGATTATAATGGTAATGAGAAAAATTCTGGGAGAGAAAAATGAACGAGAAAAACAGAAGCAAACGAATTAATAATAAAGGTTTAACTATATACGAGGTTATTATAATTGTCCTTGTTATTGGTTTTTTAATATTTCTTTACTTTCCAAGATTAAATATTAATCGAGTGCCTGGCCATAATGTTAAATGTCACAGTAATCTCAAATACTTTGGCCTTGCTTTTCAAATGTATGTTACAGACAATTTAAATTCTTATCCTACGCCAGACAAATGGTGTGATATGATTACTCCTTATTTGGGTCGTATGGACGAAGAAGTTTTTCAGTGCCCTGCCGCAATAATAAAAGCCCTAAATGGTAAAGATACAGAAAAAGTCAGATGTCATTATGCAATGAATCCTAACTGTGAACCAAATTCACCGCCGGATACTATTTTACTCTTCGAAACCAAAGGCGGCTGGAACTTATCAGGAGGCCCAGAACTTCTAACGACTGAAAATCACACAAGTAATACTTGTAATGTATTATTTAATGATGGCTCTGTAGGAACAATCAGAAAAGATGAAATTCCCAATTTAAAATGGAATGCGGAGGAAAAGAGAAATGATTAGACAAAAAAAAGGCAAAGCTACATTTCCAACAACTCTCATCATTAGCGGCTTATCTATTTTGATGGTGATTATCTGGATATTAAGACCACACATTCCTATTAACAAAAAACAGACACCTCTTATAGCATGTAGTTATCGTCTAAAACAATTAGGACTTGGCTTTCAAATTTATGCTCAAGAAAAGTCAGGTTCTTACCCACTCCCTGAGAAATGGTGTGATTTAGTTAGTCCCTATTTAGGTGATTTAGCGGATAAAGCGTTTCATTGCCCAGCCGTAAAAGAATATAAGTATCATTATGCGATGAATCCCAATTGCAAACCAAATTCACCTCCCGATACAGTTTTATTGTTTGAAACACAAAACAGCGGCTGGAATCTATCAGGAGGCACGGAACTTCTAACAACCGAGAATCACAAAGAAAAAGTATGCAATGTCTTATTCAATTACGGCTCTTTAGAAATAAAAGTAGAAGGAATCAAACCAGAAGAAATCCCTAATTTGAAGTGGGAATAAGGCACATAATTCATCATTTTGCGGAAAGTCCGAAAGTATTTCAGCCTGAAATGTCGATATAATCCTAAGTTTTAAGGTTGTTTGCATTTAATGGAAAGGTTTAGAAATGAAAAAAGGATTTTTCGCTGTTGTATTATTTACTTTGTCATTTTTATTCATTATCGGGACAGGCTGCCAGGATTCCGGCACTATAGCCGTATCGGGAAAAGCCGGAACAACCGGACTGGGCGGCGAAGTGACTCTCGGGTTATTAACTGACCTTAACGTTCGAGCCGGCATAAATCAGTTGAATTTTGACACAGATGAAGATATTGATGATGTCAAATATGACCTCGGAGTGGATTTCGAATCCATGTCAGGTCTTCTCGACTGGTACATTTTCGACAATTCTTTCCATCTGACCGGCGGATTGTATTCATTGAATCACGAAATATGCCTTGATGCTACGCCGACAGCTTCAGTCGAAATCGGAGATATCTATTATGATGTTTCTGAAATAGGTATGTTAAGAGGTAAAGCTGATGTCGATGGTCTTTCTCCTTATTTTGGAATAGGTTGGGGAAATCCTATGCAAAGCAATCGGAGATGGGGTTTCACTCTTGATTTAGGAGTCATTTTCACAGATTCTCCAGATGTAAGTTTAAGCTCTTACGGCGGATCATTATCATCGGATTCGACATTTTTAGCAGAACTGGAAAAGGAAAGGAAAAAAATCGAGGATGATCTGGATCCTATCCAATTCTACCCGGTAGCAACTTTAGGATTATTCATAAGATTTTAAATTTCGATTGTGTTTTTGGGAATTTTCCTTATTATAAGCACATAAATTTGAATTTGAAATTGTTATGTATAGATATATTTGTCTCATTTTGTTACTTATTGGAATACTGGTTGGAGGCTGTGGAAAGCCGAAAGAATCCGTATCGCCTAATATCGAGCTGACCCGCGTTTCGAGCGGCGAAGATTATATTTTTATCAATTCCAAAGAAGAACCGGTTCTATTGGTTTCCGGTCAGGATATTTCGCCGGAAGACATAATTAATGCACCTGTAAAATTAAAAAGTTCAGTTATTATTCCGGGAGAACTCTTTTCAGAGTTCGCGAAAAGCATGGATTTGAAGGAATTCAAAGAGAAAATGCGTGAACGCATGTTAGTTATTCTCGCGGATAAAATTTCTGATATCCTTCTTTATAAAAACGCCAAAAAGGAAGCCGGAGACAGCCTCGATGAATTTCTGGACAAAGCCATAGATAGTGAGTTCAGAAAAATAGTTCAGAAAGCCGGAGGTGACGAGTTAAAAGCCGATGAATTAATTAAAAAAAACTGGCAGGACCTCGATACCTTCAAAAAAGATACCAGGAGACAGATCCTCGTACAATGGTATTTAAGCAAACAAAAGACGGAAGACAGTTTTATTCCTTATCGTAAACTAATCAGAAAATACGATAGTATCAAAGATGAAAAATTCGCGATACAACCAGAAGTAGAATTTCGTTCGATTGATATTATTCCGTCAAGTATTCAGTTACCTGATCCTAATCTTGACCGAAATAAATATGCGGAAGATTTGGCAAATGAAATTTATAACAAATTAAAATCCGGCGAGGATTTCGCGAAACTTGCGGAAGAACATTCACAAGGTCCTCGAAAAAGTTTCGGCGGGTTATGGGCTCCAGTTAATCCGGATTCTTTAGCCGAACCTTTCGATGTTTTAGCGAAAAGCACCATGAAAATGAATCCGGGTGAAATATCCGAACCGATAAAAATAGATTCTTACATTTTCATTATCAAGCTTGAAAAGAAAAGACCAGCCGGATACATACCATTCGAACAGGTACAGAATGATGTAAAAAAAGCGGTAATAGAAGAACAAAAGGAAGCAAAAGCCATGGGCCAGCTCGATAAAAATATAAATCAGCAGATGGAACGAGTTGAGACAGGTGTCTTCGTCGATTACTGTCTTGAAAAAATCTATAAAGCAAGCAATCAGGATGAGAAATGATTATAGCGCATGGTATCGATCTTGTTGATTTTCCACGCATAGAAGAAATGATAAATCGTCACGAAGAACGGTTTCTGGATCGTATTTTTACAAAATCAGAACAGTCTTATGCCGATTCGAAGAAAAACAGGATTGAGAAATACGCCGGTCGTTTCGCCGCCAAAGAAGCCGTCCTGAAACTTATCGGGACAGGCTGGCGAGGAAAAATCGCGTGGACCGATATCGAGATTGTAACTTCAAGCAGCGGCCAGCCGCAGGTAATTCTCGACGGCGAAGTAAAAATCATCGCACAGAAACTGGGAATATCACAAATAAGTATAAGCATTACACATACCGCGAATTTCGCGATAGCTTCGGCGGTAGCGTTGTCTTGTGCAAATTCTGAATCATGACACTGTGTACGTATGATGATTACTTATATTTCTTTATTTCCTTTTTTGTTTGTGTAATCTATCACAAGTTTACCTCTTACACGTTCAAGCATTTCCGCTTTTGATTCGATTCTCCATACGAGCAATGAAAGAGGCTCTTTGTTTTTATCCTTGAAAGATATAATTATTCTTCCGAATCCCATAATGCGCTCAAGAATGTCACTGGTATCAATTCGTGTATTATAATCTTCCCTGCCAATCTGCTCACCCGATTCTGTTGGTCCGCCCTGAATGTTAATGTAATTCGGAGTTAAAGTTACATAATAAAATAAACCTTTAATCCATGATATGAAAATTGTTGCCAAACCCAATATTCCGACAAGCAGATAAACCGCCGCGTTCATGGATATTGCGATATTTTTGAAAAAGTCAAGAAAAGCCGTCACTTTTCCAAGCAGATGCAGCCACAAAAGAAAAAAGCCCATACTTATTAAAAATATCAGCGAAATCTTTATACTGATATTATATTCTTCAATAAGAAAATTCAGAAAGAAAACAGCGAACCAAATCCCGCCGATTACAGTCCCGTCAATCCCGGGTATCAGCAATAACAGGGCAGCGAGATAAGAAACTGCAATAGTGGGGAAATAAAGAGCTTTCGGTGTCAGGTTATATATGACAAGAAAATCATCTATATCAGGGTCAGCATTCAGCAGTTTTTCCATTTTTAATCTTGTTCTGAGCGATTTTCTTAGAATCAGCCAGGCGATAGTTCCGGCCACAATAAGTCCTGCCGCGATATAAAATGCAAGCAATTGATTTGAGAACCAGCCATCATCGTTGGCTTTTGAAATTATATAAATAACACCTCCAATAACAGCTATAGCGGCAATAGTTATTGATATGGTTTTTATTAATTTCCTGTGGTTCTTTTTTGGCTTTTCTAATGGTTGTTCCTGAATTTGCTCTATGGCAATTTCAGGATTCTGTTCCAATGACTGCTCTGCAACCGGTTCGTCTATAGGAGTATTCGTATTATTCTGTTCTTCCGGCATCTTATCCTGGTTATTCTCATCGGTCATAATAAGCACTCCTGCATTTTATTTTGTATCAATTTCCACATCTGTCGGTTCCCAGCGTATTTTTGCGGAACCAAAAATTGTACCTGTCGCATAAGCTAAATCTATCAGAGATATTTGATAATCAGCGAGAGCCGAAATTTCCGCGCTCTGCGCGTTTGCGTAATTCGCCTGAGCCTGAAGAACATCCGTCGATGTCACTAAACCAAGCTCGAACTGTCGTCTTTCAGTTTCATAAAGACGACCATCAAGGATTGAACTTTGCCTGCTTGCAAGAATTCTCTGCCAGTTTGCTTCGACCTGGTCAGCGGCGTTTAACACTTCATATTCAATCGAAGACGCCCTGCTTTCACGTGTTGCCAAACGCTGTCTCTTTTGATAAACTGCCTGGAGCCACTGGCTTTCAGCGGCGGTATTACCTATTGGTACCATTAACTGTAATCCAAGACGATGATCTTCAAATCGTTTATCTAAAAGTAAATCATAAGAATCATCTCTTGTACCACCAAGGCCGTTTATATTATATCTGTAATCCATTGTTACCAAAGGAAGCATTTGGTTTTTCATATTTTCGACAGTCAATGAATCCTGGGCAATCCTTAATTCCAATTCGAGCATTTCCATACGTTGTTCCATCGCAATTTTTACCATTTTGTCCCTGTCAAGCTCATAACGCATCGGATCAGGCTCCGTAGCCGGTATTAATACAGTCGTGCTGCTCATTTGAAGATTGCTTTTATTGATAGTCTGCTTTAATTCTCTCTCTCTGTCACGCACATTATTTTCAGATATAATGATAGCTTCAAGCTGCTGTGCAACTCCCGCCTGAGAACGTATCACTTCAATTTGAGCCTTTTCACCAGCGTCAACAAAACGTTCAGCCTGTTCAAAAAGAGCTACCGCAAGATCATACTGCTGTTTTCTTACTTCAAGCTCTTTACGTGCGGCGTAAAGCCTCCAATATACTCTATCAACTCCGGCTATAACTCGAATCACCTCAAGTTTTGTAGTAGCATTTGTTATCTG
>CAZMPL010000202.1:0-6687 GCA_964567805.1 uncultured Pirellulales bacterium
TAGTAAAATAGAATGGACGGAATCGACTTGGAATCCTGTGACGGGCTGTACTAAGATAAGTCCGGGTTGTTTGAATTGCTATGCTGAGCGGATGGCGTTACGGCTTAAGGCAATGGGGCAGCATAATTATCGAAATGGATTCAAGGTTACATGTCATAAGGAATGTCTCGAATTGCCTTTGCGATGGAAAAAGCCGCAGATGATTTTCGTTAATTCCATGAGTGACCTTTTTCATAAAGGTGTACCTGACGATTTTATCATGGATATTTTTTACACGATGCGGCTGGCAAAGCAGCATCAATATCAAATCCTGACCAAAAGAGCTGAAAGACTTGCGCAATTATCTCCTGAACTGCCATGGCAGAAAAATATTTGGATGGGTGTAACGGTCGAATCGGCGGACTATAAATATCGTATTGATTATTTGCGATATACTTCGGCGCATATCAAATTCTTATCGCTTGAGCCTTTGTTAAACGATATCGGAGAGCTTGATTTGAATGAAATTGACTGGGTGATTGCCGGTGGTGAGTCTGGGCCGGGGGCAAGGCCAATGAAAATCGAATGGGTAAGAAATATCCGTGAGCAATGTCTTGCTCAGGATGTGCCGTTCTTTTTCAAACAATGGGGCGGTGTTAATAAGAAAAAAGCAGGCCGAGTTCTTGACGGCAGAACCTGGGATAAAATGCCGGTCAATATTGAATAAAACTGGATACCCGCCTGCGCGAGTATGACAAGTCGTGATCCAGGACAATCCTGCTATAGTGTGCAAAACTGCATCGAGTAACATAGAACGGAAGTTTGAATCAGACAACTTAAGTCAGGAAATGGGTAATTAATTTTTTAAAGGCTTCTTTTCCTTTTTCCAGGTCTGCAATTTCTATAAACTCGTCTGGCTTGTGGCACATTTCTGGTTTGCCCGGGCCGTAAATCAAAATCGGGGCGCCTAAGTCTGTGAAATGCGGGCCGTCGGTTGTAAAGCCGACCGCGACGGTTTTCTCGATTCCAAGGCAAGAACAGAAATCCTTGACAAAACTGCTGTTTCTATCCGTTTCCAGCGGAAAAGCCTCCCTGTTTACGGCAATTTGAGCTTCGAACTCGGGATGTTCGGATTTAACTTTTGCGAAAATGTTTTGTAAATCATTTATAATATCCTGAGGGTCCACGCCGGGGATAATTCTTATATCTATGCTGCAAGTGCACTGGTCGGGAACGGCGTTTCGTGTTTTGCCGCCCGAAATCGTATTAACGCTCATCGAGCAGGTTCCCAGCATTTCGTTCTTATGTTTGGCGGTAATATCGTAGTTATCCAGCTCGTTCAGGAAACGCCTCATTGATGTAATCGCGTTTATTCCAAGGTGCGGCGTTGAGCCATGAGCGGCTTTGCCTTTGGTGGAAATATCGAGCCAGAGTATTCCGCGATGTGCCGAAACGATTGTAAAATTAGTTGGTTCCGGTATTAACACGCCCTGAAGTTTTGGAATCTGGTCTTTCTTCAGCATGAATCTATCGGCGCCGCAGCTATCGGTTTCCTCGCCCGCGACTGCGGTAAAAATGATATCACCCTGCAATTTCACGCCTGATTTGACAATTTCGCAGATAGCTGCAGCCGCGGCGACGGTTCCGCCTTTCATGTCGGTAGAGCCTCTGCCATAGATTTTGCCATCGGTTTCAACCGCATTAAAAGGGGGATTTGTCCATTTCGCCTCGCCCGGGCCGACAACGTCAATATGACAGGCAAATAATAACGCGGGTTTTTGGCCTGTAGATTTGATATGAGCCGTAACGTTAGCTCTTGTTTTATCCCATGTTTCGATTTCGGATTCTATACCACAACCTGCGAATTCGTCTGAAATTATCTGTGCGGAAGCCAGTTCGCCGCTGGTTTCAGTCGATTCGGCGTTTATTAGTTTTTTGAGAAATTCTTTCATAATGCTTCAATTTATAATCGAACAAGATAAAATAAAAAAGAGAAAAATTTTGCTTGCAGGTTTAAAACAAACATAAGATAATCATATCTTTTGAAAAGTTTATAGCCGGCGTATAAGGAGCATAAATGGGACCAGTATTAAATGGGCTGATGAAACTTCAGAGTGTTGAAAATCGCCTTCGTGCAGAAAAGGCAAAACTCAGCAGGTGCAGAAGAAATGTAATAATACAGGAAAATTTAATCAGAAGCCTTCAGAGTGCTCTCGAAGCAAAGAAGGAAGAAGCTCAACTTACAAAAGTACAGTTCGACCGCCTGGAACTGGAACTCAAGAGCAGGGAAGAGACTATTGCCAAATTAAGAACATCGCTTAACAGCGCGAAAACAAACAAGGAATACGCGGCACTTCTTACACAGCTAAATACGACAAAAGCTGACAATTCAAAAATTGAGAGCCAGAGTCTTGAATTATTGAAAGATATCGAAACCGACGAAGCGGAATGCAAAGAAATTCTCAGGCAAATCGATGAGCAAAAACAAACGCTCGAAATAACTCGAAAAGACAGCGAAGCTTTAGTCGTTAAATTCCAGGCCAGTATAGATGAAATCCAGGCCGAGTGGAATGTAATCGCCAAAAGTGTACCTCCTGTTCCGCTGGAAGTATTCAGACGTGTTGCTGAAACCTACGATGGTTTGGCCGTAACTTATGTCGAGGAGCAGGAAGAAAGATCTGGAAGCTATAGCTGCGGCGGCTGTTTCATGGGCATACCCGCTGAAAGCGTGAACTTGCTTTTGACAAGAGACGATATTATTCGCTGCCCGAACTGTACGAGAATTCTTGTTTACGATGAGACACATACAAGATAATAAAATCCTAATATCTAAAAACTAAATTCGAAACAAAGTCCAAATATTAAATATTAAGGTTTTAAACTTTTGAAATTGTTTAGAAATCAGGATTTGGAATTTAGAAATTAAACGGAGTTAGTATATTGCCTGAAACAATTGTTGCTTATATAGATGGTGGTAGCAGGGGCAATCCAGGTCCGGCCGCTTCGGGATTTATTCTTTCCGATCAGGATGGAAATCCATTATTGGCGAAAGGAATATTTCTCGGCACGAAAACGAATAACGAAGCGGAATACACCGCACTTGTGAAAGCACTCGAAGCCGCTCTGGAACTCAAAGCTGAAAAGATAATGATTTTCGGTGACAGTGAACTTCTCGTAAAGCAAATCAACGGCCAGTATAAAGTAAAAAGCGAAAAGATATTACCTCTTTACGAACAGGCGACAGGTTTCCTGGCTCAATTTAAGAAATGGAAAATCGAGCATGTTTACCGCGAGAAAAACAAAATAGCCGACGGCCTCGTAAACGAATCGCTCGATAAAAAAAGTGATGTAGTAAAACAAACCACTAATCACAAACCACTAACAACTACCAAGCCTCTCAGGCTTGGAGTCTTACTAAGCGGCGGGGGAAGAACATTATTAAACATCCTCGATGAAATAAAGAAGGGCAATCTCAACGCGGAAGTTTCCGTGGTAATCAGTTCGCTTTCTACTGTAGCCGGAGTCGAGAGAGCAAAAAACGCGGGACTCAATGTAAAAGTCATTCGCAAAAAAGATTGTTCTGATATAGATGAGTTCAGTGCGATTATCGAAAAAGAACTAACCGTCGCGAAGGTGGATTTGGTAATACAGGCCGGCTGGTTGTGCTTATGGAAAATACCGGCCAAATATGAAAATCGCGTAATGAATATCCACCCGGCTCTGCTTCCAAGCTTTAGCGGCAAAGGTATGTGGGGACATTACGTCCACGAAGCGGTTTTAAAAACAGGATGCAAAGTCAGCGGCTGCACCGTACATTTCTGCACAAACGAATACGATGCCGGCCCGATTATAATTCAAAGAACATGTCCCGCATATGATAGTGACACCCCGGATACTTTAGCCGCAAGAGTTTTCGAGCAGGAATGTATTGCATATCCGGAAGCGATAAAATTATTCATCGAACAAAAACTACATATCCAGAACGGCACCGTAAAAATAAAAAAGTAGTACTCTTTTTTATCTTTATATTTCCATAGTTTCAAGAAGAAGTAGGATGGGCTTTAGCCCATGCAGGTTTTTGTCCCTGTTTATTGTTCAAAACCATCAATTTTCTTATATTCTTTCTTTTTAAAATATTTCATATTCGTTCCGAGATTTACAGCATGGGCTGAAGCCCATCCTACAAAACTACTCTCATTCGAAAATATCATTTGCCGACACGGGCAGCCATTTCGAACCTTTCAGTCTGAACAAATCTAGTGTCACACCACGACGCCACTCGGCCAGCACAACCGCTCGCGCTCTGTGATGTTTTGCCACTTTGACCAAGCGAGCCACATCCTCTTCAGTTGGTCTTGCAGAGGAACCTCCTTTAGTTTGGATTAGTACAATGTCGAACAGGTCGCCTCGTTTCAAACCTTCACCATGGAAGTGATGGTTCTTTCTAATGGCAATCAAGTCAACAACTCCACGAGCTTCGCACCCATCCCTGCCGCAGAAATCCACGAGATTCCATTTTGCGCCTGTCCGATGATTGAAAGTTATCAACCATTTCGTCATTATGCGCGCCCACTTGGCGGTGTGTTGAGCTTTCCTTCCAGGCGACTGTAGGTGACGCAAATCAGTCATTTTTCTCTTTGGAGAAGATTTTTTATATTGAGCCATAAAAAAAAACCAAAAATTACACATAACGCCATAAAAAATGCTTTAAAAACAAAATTATTTATCGTCTTAAAATCAGGTTTTTGTCCCTGTTTATTGTTCAAAAACATCAATTTTCTTATATTCTTTCTTTTTGAAATATTTCATATTCGTTCCAAGATTTACAGCATGGGCTGAAGCCCATCCTACCTGGAATCATCAAAAACCTTTGCTCCGATTTTTGAAGATGTCCCGTCACAATGGATTTGGTCTTTATTAATTTTTTTATGTTCACTATTTTATACCTTAAATATCAATATCGTGACACTGATGAGAGATAAATCATATTCTACCATATACATTTATTCTGGTATATCTATCCCAAGGTCTTCTAAAACAATAAAATGCCATTCCAACGGTTTTACAGGTAAATGCGCTAAGCAACCATGTGTCGCCATTCCTATTAGTTGGACAGCCTTTGCTTTTTTGTCTGAATCTTCTTGTTTTATCCTTTCAATAAAGGAGCGATTAGGAACAATAACAGTAATATCTGAAGGATCAAGCTGTAATTTGTCGGTTTGTATCCTCCATTCCCTTTCCCAAGAAAAATCGACTGAAGGAGGTTCATATGTAACATGGCGATATTTTAATTCATCTGGTAACAAATCATATTCTCTTTCATGTTGATATATTACTGGCCTACCACCTTTTTTGTACAACCATTCTTTCCTGACCATAAAACCGAATGGCTTATATCTCATTCCATGTATTCCTGGTAAAGCAAGTATTTGACCAAGCTTGCTTATTGGAGATTCTGAAAAACATATGCATTTATACTTGCCTTTTATTTTGCCTGTACCACCTAATAGTGTTTTTGTCCTGAGAATTTCAATAAATACATCTTTTGCTGTTTGTAATTTAGTTTTTTCTTCTTGGTCACGAATTAAGTGTACAAGATTGTTGCTACAGTCGTCTCTAAGCATGTATGGTCTTATATTATTCATCTTTTATTTTTTTGAAGTTGGGTTGAATTTATGACTTTCAGAAAATCCACATTCGGAACATTGATATTTTCTTTCCAACGATCCCATCTGTCCAAAAATTGGATGGGGTTTACTCTCTATTAAATTCCAAGTTCTTTGCTTACACCTTGGACAGCGATCTCCTTTCTCTGAATCTTCAAGCTGTTGTGTTAATAATAAATTTTCTTTTCTTAATTTTATATTTTCTTCCTGCAATAAAAGCACTTTTTCTTCCAGTTCCATTATCTTCTGTTGAGCTTCTAATGTTGCACCTTTTTTTATTAGTTCTTTGATTAGAGCAAAGATTTCTTTAATATTTGAAATGTCCATTAGTTTCTCCCTTGGTTAATTGAATTCATGCCAATTTATAAGCTATCTGTTCCTCTAAAATATCTTTGACTGTAAGAGCGATTATGGTTTTTCCGTTTTTTTTGAAGAAGGACTGGATTTCGGCCATCGCATCGCTGGAATAATCGAACGAAACGAAAAAGCCTTTTTGTCTGTCTTCTCGAATCATAACTGCTTCAAAGGAATCTATGTCAGGAC
The DNA here is from genome assembly GCA_964567805.1 of uncultured Pirellulales bacterium. Classification (GTDB taxonomy): domain Bacteria; phylum Planctomycetota; class Phycisphaerae; order Sedimentisphaerales; family Anaerobacaceae; genus JAFGPS01. The sequence continues at coordinate 6,189 of CAZMPL010000202.1, forward strand.
GGCCAACTTTGTCTTTCTGCTTGACCTGGATTGGATACCATACATCCATGAAATCCAAAGCTCCATTGAATCCGATTTATCTTTCTTTGTCATAATCAGTTAGTTTAAGCAATTCCGGATATTTTGCAAGTGTATTGTTTTAATTTATGAATTTGGAGATAATTAAACAGCATGGGCTGAAGTCACCGGGATGGCCAGGCCCACCCATCTCTCTTGGAGCCCGTGGGGCCTACCGAAACTTGTAAAAAATGCGAGACGATTAAAGTTGTTATGGTATGTTTTTTATTGACGAAAAATATCGGCTAAGGGAAAATAGGCGGCAGCGACCGATTAATGAGTTCTCTATAATAATATGTTATAGGAAAAACCTATGAAAGAAGACAATATTGAAATGGTTGGGACGAGTATTATTTTTGTTCTCAGTCTTATCGCAGTTTTTTGGAAAGCAAGACGAGATGCTAAGGTTCTACGTCAAGTGAGGATTGAGGAAGAAGATGGT
>CAZMPL010000203.1:0-6598 GCA_964567805.1 uncultured Pirellulales bacterium
TATTCGTACCAGTTGAAGCTGGTTTATTCACTTCATCGACTCTCCAGTAATAAGTTGTTCCATATTGGAGTCTGGCAATCTTGACATTATTGACATCAAGACCTTCGAATAAAGTAACTCCCAGTTGTTCTGCATCACTTAATGTAGCATTGGTTACATTGTTAACATCTGTTCCAAGGTAAACATTATGGGTACCATTTTGTGCTGCTACATAGTCTCCCGGTGTCCATGAAAGTGTGCCTACGTTAGCAGATACTCCTTCTTCCTTATTTCCCGGTATAGGCTTTTTAGCCAATCCAGAAGTATTACCTCCCGGCTTCTTTTCACCAGCCATCACTGCAGTTACTTCATCAGCTGTTAACAGTGAACTGAAAAAATATACTTCATCAATAGCGCCATAGAAGAAATTGGAAGTACCCCAGGAACTGCCGATTCTAAGCGGGGCATCTGGACTGTCAGCACCCCATGTAACATTGGAAGTACTTTGGAATACTCCGTTGGCATAAATATCAGTTTTTGCACTTGCATTGTCATGTATAATGGCTATATGCGTCCACTTACCAGCTGGAAGATTCGTTAAGTTCCAACTATCTGTCCCAGTAGAATTCCAATAAATGTTACCGCTACCACCCATCACCTCAAGCATAAATTCCTGGCTAGTCGAGGATTGGGCTTTGGCTATTAATCCCTGGTATTGATCTCCGGTTGTACCTTCAAAATAAGCCCAGAAAGCTATGCTAACTTTACCATCTACCACGGGTTCAAAAGTTCCGCAATCAACTCCAGAAGTTGCGCCGACGAATCTTAATGCAGTGCCAAACCCATCCGGGCCATCTACCCAAGTCGGGCTTCCATTAGTAGTACCGTCATAACTATTGCCGGAGCCGTCAGCTACAGCATCACCTGAACCTTCGTCCATTGAGTAATAAGCCACAAGTTCAGCCATTGACGTGCTTGTGATGCCTAAAATCAATAAAATGCAGGAAAAACAAAATAATTTCTTAAACATAATGAGTCTCCATTAAAACACACATAATTGATTTAATAATCTTTCGATTATACGCTTTATGAATTAATTTTACATGTACCTGCCCAGGATGATGTAATCGGAATTGCTGTTAGATTTTAATCACTCTCCTTATTGTAATAATAATTATTCTAATTTATAGGCCATCATATTATTATAATATATTATTTTAACTAAAAATGCAAAAAAAACCTCAAAATTTTTTTAATATTCTCGATAAGTGCTTTCCTGGTCTTTATTTAAAAAAATGGAAAACCGAAAAATCTCAATATATCCATTTGTGAAATAACAGATTATGTCTGTTTATACAAGCAGGTCTTATAATGTATTTATATTTTTCTGATAAATAGCATTATTAAAAAAAGAAAGACAAATTATCTTATAAAGATGCTTAAAAAGTCTATAATGGAAGAAAAATACTGCTTTTCTTTATGAAAGCAGCTTGCTTTAATCCAGTTGAAGTTTAATATCAAATGGATAGCCACAAGGATAATAATCACAATCCGCTGTTTTCGTGGATAAACTTGAAGGTTTCCATCGACAAATGTTTGCGAAAAAAACCGGAAGATAACTGTATTATAAATATAAGCAGCAGAATCGGAATGATAATTTTCAGGATTGTGTTTATTAATATTTCAAAGCCTGCTTTTATTTGGCGCATAAAAAAAGTGAAGCGTCCCGAGGAACGCTTCACTGTAGAACTATGTAATATATTCGTAAATTACGAATTTCTAACTGCTGCCTGAGCTGCTGCGAGTCTTGCAATCGGTACTCTGAATGGTGAGCATGAAACATAGTTCATGCCAACTCTGTGGCAGAAATCGATACTGCTTGGTTCGCCGCCGTGTTCGCCGCAAATACCGACTTTGAGGTTTTTGCGTGTCTTGCGGCCGAGTTTTGTTCCCATTTCGACGAGTTTGCCAACGCCAGTCTGGTCAAGCTGCTGGAATGGATCGGTTGTATAAATACCTTTGTTTACATATTCACCGAGGAACTTGCCCGCGTCATCGCGTGAGAAGCCCATGGTCATCTGTGTGAGGTCATTTGTACCGAAGCTGAAGAATTCCGCTTCTTCCGCGATTGTGTCTGCGGTTAAAGCTGCTCTTGGAACTTCAATCATTGTTCCGACCATATACGGAATCTTTGTTTTTCTTTCTTTGAAGATTGTGTTGATTTCATCAATTATATCATTTTTAACAAGCTTCAATTCCAAAACGTTACCAACGAGCGGAACCATGATTTCGGGATGAACTTTTTTGCCTTTTTTCTGAACGTTCAGTGCGGCTTCGATAATTGCTCTTGCCTGCATTCTTGCGATTGCCGGATAGGTAATTGTCAAGCGGCAGCCACGATGTCCGAGCATCGGGTTGAATTCGTGCAACTGTTCGACTTTGGCTTTTACATCGGCTGGTTTTACACCAAGACGTCTTGCCATTTCGGCCTGATTTTCTGCATCCTGAGGTAAGAACTCATGCAATGGCGGATCTAATAAACGAATAGTTACAGGTAAACCTGACATAGCGGCAAAGATACCTTCGAAATCATCTCTCTGATATGGGAGTAATGTTTTTAATGAACCTTCGAAGTCTTTCTTTGCGGAAGCATATTCTTTTTCGATATCTTTTTTCGCTTGCTCGCTCTTTGCAGCGTCAAGTTTCTTTAGCATAGCGGCATAATCATCAGCGGCCAAAATCATCTGGCGAACTGCCCAGATTCTCTCGCCTTCGAAGAACATGTGCTCGGTTCTTGTAAGACCAATTCCTTCTGCACCGAAATCTCTGGCTCGTTTTGCATCATCTGGTGTATCGGCATTTGTACGAATACCAAGTTTTCTTACCTGATCGCAGATTTTCATGAATTTGCCGAAATCGCCGCTCAATGTTGGCTCGACTGTAGCAAGCTGACCGTTCATTACTTCGCCCGATGAACCATCAAGACTAATCCAGTCACCTTCTTTGAGTGTCAGTTTATCCAGAGTAAGTTTCTTTGTTGAGTAATCGATATCCAGATTGCTAACACCTGCTACGCAGCATTTACCCATACCGCGTGCAACTACAGCTGCGTGTGAAGTCATACCGCCGCGGGCTGTAAGGATACCTTCTGCAGCGTCCATACCGCCGATATCTTCCGGGCTGGTTTCAATTCTGACGAGGATAACTTTTTTGCCTGCTTTGTTCCATTCTTCTGCTGCTTCGGCGTTGAAAACGATTTGTCCTACAGCGGCGCCTGGAGAAGCGGGGAGGCCTTTTGCGATAACATCGCGTTTGGCTTTTGGATCAAATGACGGGTGTAAGAGCTGGTCGAGCTGTTCCGGTTTTACACGCATAACAGCGTCTTTTTTCGGAATCAGTCTTTCGCCGACCATATCGACTGCTACTTTAACTGCCGCGTCGGCTGTACGCTTGCCGTTACGGGTCTGAAGAATATACAGAACTTCATTCTGAATTGTGAATTCGATATCCTGCATATCTTTGTAATGTTTCTCAAGGCGAGTCATAAGCTTTGTTAACTGCTGATAAGCTTTTGGCATAACCTTGTTCAATTTCTTCAATTCTATTGGAGTTCTGATACCGGCGACAACGTCTTCGCCCTGTGCGTTCATGAGGAACTCGCCGTAGAATTCTTTTTTACCTGTACTTGGGTTACGTGTGAAGCAAACGCCTGTGCCGCAATCTTCGCCCATATTTCCGAAAACCATCGCCTGAACGTTTACTGCTGTTCCGAGAAGGCCTGAGATTTTATTGAGCTGACGATATTTGATTGCTCTTTCTGAATTCCATGAACCGAACACCGCGTTGATTGCAAGCTGTAATTGAGTCTTGCCATCCTGTGGGAACAACTGTCCTACATTTTTCTTAAATACTTCTTTGTACTGTTCTACTACTTCTTTAAGCTGGTCGGCCGAAAGCTCGTTATCAAGTGTAACGCCGGCTTTCTGCTTTGCCGCGTGAATTACATGCTCGAAATGTTCATGATCACAGCCCATAACTACATCACCGAACATATCGATGAAGCGGCGATAAATATCATATGCAAAACGTGTGTTGCCGGTTTTTTCGATAATTCCGGCAATAACTTCGTCATTAAGACCGAGGTTAAGAACGGTATCCATCATACCCGGCATGGATACTGCAGCACCGCTTCGAACACTGACCAGCAATGGTTTGCTTGGATCGCCAAGTTTCATACCAATAGCTTTTTCGAGCTTTGCGATATTCTTATCTACTTCCTGATCAAGTCCTTTAGGCCATTTTCCGCCTGATTTATAATAATCACCACAAACTTTAGTCGCAATGGTAAAGCCTGGAGGAACCGGCACGCCGAGATTTGTCATCTCTGCAAGATTCGCGCCTTTGCCGCCCAATAACTCTTTCATTGTCGCGTTACCTTCGGCTTTACCGTTGCCGAAAAAAAACACCCTTTGTTCTGCCATTTCTAAGGTTCTCCTGAATACAAAACATTTAATAAAAATATATTTTAATGAACTATCAGACGTGTAATTATAACTTAAGGTTGGTCTTCAAGTTCATTTGCACAAAAGAACCGTACAATATATGCGAATAAAACCTGCCTGTCAAGCAATACATGTACTAATCTTAGGGATTTATTTATATAATAAATTGAACTTGTGCCTGGATGAAATATAATGATATTAATGGAAATATAATAACCTGATATATTATAGAAGAAAGCCTTATGAAACTGATTATATTATTTTTAAGTGGAATTCTGTTTTTTTGTTGTACTGTTGCAGCTCTGGAAGAGAAAGTCGAACCATCTAAACTGGATAAGTTTCGGCCCGGGGAAGTCTGGCTCGATACCAGCGGAAAAGCAATTCAGGCACATGGCGGCGGTATAATTCTACGAGGCGATGTTTATTACTGGTATGGAGAGGATAGAACTTCAGGCCAAAAAACAAGTGTGAGCTGTTATAGTTCGAGGGATTTGTATAACTGGAAGTTTGAGGGAACGGCTTTCAGGCAGGATGATTTGGCGGCTGAGATAAAAGATAATACATTTATTGAACGACCCAAGGTTATTTATAACGAAAAAACGAAAAAGTATGTTTTGTGGATGCACCTTGAACAACAGGGCTATCATTTTGCCAGAGCAGGAATCGCAATCAGTGATAAGCCAATAGGACCTTTCAAATTTGAAAACTACATACGACCAGTTAAGTACGAATTCGATTTTCCCAATCCGGACCCCGACAGGCAAAATGAATTTGGCGGAACATTTCGGGATATGAATCTTTTTATTGATGATGATGAAGTTGCCTATGTACTTTACGCGTCAGAGAACAATGCAACACTATATACAGCCAGATTGAATAATGAATATTCCGCACCATATGATCCAATGACAGATGATGTGACCTGGTGGAGGCAGTTGGTTGGTAAGTACCGAGAAGCTCCCGCGCCCTTTAAGTATAATGGTAAGTATTACCTTATATCGTCCGGTTGTACAGGCTGGACTCCGAATGCGGCGGATTTGTCGGTTGCGGATAATATTTTTGGTCCGTGGGAATCAAAAGGTAATCCATGTATTGGCCAGGAAGCTGAACAAACTTTTCGTACACAAAGCACATGCATTTTGCCGGTAGCTGGAAAACCGGGGTGCTATATTTTTATGGGTGATAGATGGAATCCGAGACGGTTATCAGATTCAAGGTATATATGGTTGCCATTCAAATTTGACGATAATGGGAATATCGAGATTAAATGGCTCGATGAATGGGATTTGAGCTATTTCAATTAACACAATGGTCATAATCTCTGGTTAGCTTACTGAAAAAGAGTAGAAAAATGAAAAGTATGATCTTGAATATTGCCCTTTTAACAATATTTTCAATTCCCAGCGTAAATGCCCAGACAGATACTAACGACATTTCAAAATCAAATTCTTTAACACAAAAGGAAATAGATACCGGCTGGAAACTACTCTTTAATGGTAAGGACCTTACTGGATGGCACAGTTTCAAGCGAGATGGTGTTCAGCCGGGATGGCAGGTAAAAGATGAAATGTTGGTCTGTGCTGATCCGCACAACGCTGGCGATTTATGTACTAATGAAAAGTATGACTGGTTCGAGCTTCAACTCGAATATAACATAACCGAAGCGGGAAACAGCGGAATTATCTACCATATTACAGATGAGGGAAGCTCCACCTGGGAAACCGGCCCGGAATTTCAGCTTGAAGACAATGAGAAAGCGGCGGACAAAATTCGCTCCGGCTGGCTTTATGCTCTGTATCAGCCGCTGGTCGATCCGAATACAGGCAAAATCTTCGATGCAACAAAACCTGTCGGTCAATGGAACCGAATCACTCTGCTAATCACTCCTGAAAAATGCGAACACATAATCAATGGAGTAAAGTACTTTGACTATGTCCTGGGTAGTGATGATTTCAAATCAAGAGTCGCAAAGAGCAAGTTTGGAACAATGCCTTTGTTTGCAAAATCTGATACCGGCTATATCGCGCTTCAGGGTGACCATGGCCAGATTTCATTTCGAAATATCAAAATCAGACCTATAAAAACGGAACCATAGTTTAATTATTTGCCTTTATTAA
>CAZMPL010000204.1:0-6533 GCA_964567805.1 uncultured Pirellulales bacterium
AACATTGCTTGGCAAAACAGAAAGCCCTTTTATATTGGAATCAACCGTCATCTTGGACACAGGAGTAGCGCGATCGACAAAAAGGTCGTAAACTGTTTTATCAACCCCTTCAGGGTCACATCCCATTCCCAAAGTAGCATGTGCCTGAGGATCAAGGTCAATTAAAAGTACACGCTTACCCAACACGGCAAAAGCCGCTGCAAGATTAACCGCAGTAGTCGTCTTGCCACAACCACCTTTTTGATTTGCAATCGCTACAGTTCTCATTAATATTTACAATATACTTCTATTGTTTCTCTTCTAATATTTATTCACTTTCAGGTTTAATGTCTCCGGGGGTATTAACCTTTTTATCCTTTTACGGTGGATTGTTTTTGTACCAATACTTCCAGAGACATTCTCACCTGATGTTTTTTATCTTTTTCATTGGAACGGTTTATCGAAAAAGTATCGATAAAAATAACAGATTTATAATCTTCGAGTTTATTAATAAATTTTGCAAACTCATTAAAAGTCGCATTAAAAGTCACTTCCATGGGTTGTCCGAATATATACTTGCACTCACTGAAAGCTGCAACATCTCTGCTGCTCCACGGATCAATGTGAAATGCTTCCAGGCCTGTTTCCTTTGAAATTTTTTCGATTTCTATCGAAGCGAGAGACTGAATATTATCTTTGGAAGGAATAACAAACCTGCTATATGTCGCTTTCATTTCCTCGAGCTGATTGTAAAATTTATTCATTGCTTCTTCGGAAGAAAGCATTTTTGCCTCATTATAATCTCTTACCAATCCATCACGTGTAATTTCGATATTTTCAAGGTCGTTAAACTGACGCTGAATTACAAATAAATATGCAGGAATAAGAATCGCAAGACTAATACTCCAGAAAAGCCCTGCCTTTGCCATATTATTTTTACTGATAAAACTCATATAATTATTTTTTCTTCTTATTGAAAATAAAATTCATTCTGAAAGATTCTTCAGACTTATCCGGTTTAATTGCCTGTTTCACAAAAGTACCATCTTCAATAACAGGTTTTAACAACTGCTCAGATTTAAGTTTTTCACGATATTCCTGAACTTTTACAGTATAAGAACTATCTTTTTGAAGACCGCTGATATCTACAGTCATTTTCTTTTCTGGTATCGGAATAACAAGACCTGCATTCGGATCATTCGGTTTCTTCAAAACAGCATTATTAGAATTTGACACTGACAGGTTATCCATAATCATATCTTCCGGCATATGTTCCGCCAATCCAATTAATACCGGCGACCATTGAAAATATGTATCAATACATTTGGATACTTCATCTATCCTGACTGAGTAATAATTTTTTTCTTTCTGGAATTTCGCAGCTTCCTGTTTTCCAGATTGAAAGTCTTCTATGTTTTTCTTCAGTTTTTCAACTTCAATCACTCGCATATCGATGTTAATCTTGTTAACCGCATACATCCCGGCCATAACCGAGCCTGCGATTAAGGGCAAAATAAAAACAAAAGCAGTCAAAAAGACACTACTAAGAGTAGTCTTAGGTGGTAATCCCCGGCCTTTTAATAAATCAATCGTATGCATAACAATAATTTCTAAATCCTGATTTCTAAATCCAAAACAAATTTAAAACTTTAATTCCTAAATTCAAAACTATACCAATTAACAAAAAACCAACTTTACATTTTTCCGTCTCGTTAATTGGAAATTTCAATATTGAATTTGTTTAGAATTTAGTATTTCGATATTAGATATTCCTTTACATATTTCTCATAGCCAGCCCTGCCGCCACGACCATTGCAGGACCGTTCTTTTTTAATACGTTATTCAATAAAACATTTTTAGTATTATTGCTCTTTGGAGACCGCATTTTTTCAAACGGATTCCATAATACAGTCTCGAAAGGAAGCATTTTTCCAAGCATCCTGATAATACCCGTGTAAAGTGCTCCACCGCCGCAAATCAGAATCTTACGGATTTCAAATGAATTATCCTGTGTCGAATAATACAGAAGTGTCTTTTCGATATCGTTTACAAAATCCTTTGTAGCTTTCAGGAGTGACCCGTAAATTTCCGGGGGTATCTCTTTTGTTTCGTCGAGAAGGATTTTTCTTATCGAATCGGGTGCCATATTGTGTTCTTCGGCGATTCGCTTAATTACTTCGTCTGCCGCGTAATTCAGGTTCCTCACAAAAGGCCAGCCTCCTCTGCCTTCGATTACCATTGCGGTATGATTATTACCGATATTAAGAATTGCTGTACCATGATCCTGTGATGGTTTTTCGATTTCAGTAAAACAGTTTAATAGAGCAAGTGCATCCGCGTCTATCATGGAGCAATGAAGCTTTGCCTTTTTCACCAGCCTGGAAAGGTTACTTACATTTTTATTTGTCGTCGCAACAAGATACCCGCGTGTTCGTTCGGTTCCGTTGGGCACTATGTGATAATCAACCGCAATGTCGGTTGTTGTGAAAGGACATACCTGTCGTGCTTCCAAAAGTACCGCAGTTTCCAACTCATCTTTCGGTATGGAAGGAAAATCGAAATTGCGAATTGCCACTTCATTACCACCCAGCGCACAAACCGCATAGCTTGTTTTAGTCCCCGCCAGATTATGACAAGTCTGTATGGTATTCACTACATCATAATCATGCGTGTTCTGATTGCCGGAACTGCCCGGGATTATCTCTGAGATTGCTCCTGCAGCAACAGACCAGCCTTTCGAGCTCTTTCGCATTTGAATGAGCTTGACCGAATAAGAGCCTATATCTAAACCTATAACGTCTCTATTCCCAAGTTGCATTTTATTCCTTTATAGTGCACACTGAGTTTTTTGCTTGTTGCGCTTAACATCCATAAGTCGGCATTTTTCATTTTTTTTCTTCAGAATATTAATTTCTATATTCCAAAACATGTAGTATAACTGCCCAAAATAATAAAAGCAATTCTTATTTACTGCCTTAATAACAAGGATTTAAATGAATAAATAAAATGAAAAAATGATGCCATGAAATGAAATAAATCCTTTATAAATACACAAACTCCTATAATAACACCCCGGATAGTGTTAAATTGCCCTTTGCAAATAGATTATAGGACAAAACGAAGAAACAAAATACGAAAATTAGTGACTAAAAACCAATTTAATTTCCTTGTTCCCACCAACTTCCGTACTTAATACCCATGTAAAGAACTTCGATATCCTGTGTATTGACAAGATCAGGTATATAATAATAACTGCCGCCGGGTTTTATCTCGACACTTTCACCACCAACAACGGCACCGTAAAAATCTCCATTTGGCCACATTTCTATCGCAGCATCCGGTGCATATATGGTTCCATAGAAATTTCCATTGGGCTGGAAATGTATTTTGTCACATAAAGGAGTTCCATCTGCAGTTGCAGTTCCTTTTATAGTGATGCTTGAAGCAGCTTCAATTTTTCCGGCATCGGTAACTAATTCGCCGCCATAAGATATTATACATTTAGGACTTGCGGATAAATCCCCTCCTAAATACAAATCCATCTTGGAATTATCCGTAACAATAATCTTCGAGTCTGGCGAATCAAGTGTTGTTGCTCCATCGACAAAAATATCAACATCACCCTGAATGTAAATTGTAGTGACATTTTTAAAAACACCCGAACCAATATTCAGCCCATTTAGTTTAGTATCACCGGTTATGTATGCGTTTGGCCCAGCAATTGTCATGTTTATTCCATATGACATACCCGCAAATTTATCAGGCACTAATACAGGCGGAAATTCTATTTCTTCTTCGGCAGCCATTTCCTGACCTTCTATTGTTCCTTTATTATCAATAGCCGTATCAGGATTACCACCGGGTCCGCAAACAACATCACCAGGCACGGTCACACCGGGTTTTATAGTAATAATACTGTTGCTTGTTTCGTTTGTCTGAACCACAACCTTTTCATCAGCCGGAATAGAATCTACAATCACATTCGGCGCTAAATATATGTCTTCCTTGGCACCAACACCGAAAAAGGATGATTTAAGTACAGCCGCCGCGTGGACAGTTCTTAACAAACCACCGGCTTTTCCGGTTGAAACTATTTGGTAACCTTTGAGTCTTGTGCTTTTGTATATTTTATATTGAAACTTTGCGTTACCATAGGTATCGCTTCCAAGTTGTATTTCCGGCGAACTGTATCCAACAGCGGTGGCAGGAACAGCCGGGTCGGTCCAATTAGTCGCATCTTCCCAGGCTGCCAGCCATGAACCTTTATTTGATGAAATCCATGAATTTATCATATATCGCATAGCGTGTTCAATGCCGGCATCCGCGGCTGAACGTGCGGAAATCTGCTGTACGTCTTTTATTGACTGAAGTCTCGCGTTCAAACCTAACCTGATCATACCTGCTCCGACAATCGCAAGTACAAGCACAATCACCAAAGCAAGAGCCAGCATCGAGCCGGTATTCCTGCTTTTTCTCCATCTTTTTATCGTTTCCATAATATTACCCATTTTACCAATAGATTAATTATGCATTATTGAGCCGCAAGTAATCGTAACAGAATAATCATAAGCATCCGATGTATTTTTATCCAGAGTCATAACCATCTGGACACTTTTAGAATCCTGGGGAACAGAATAAGAAAACTCTAACTCTGTTACATTTCTTGCCAGAACTTCCGGCGTATCATCTGTACTGCCGATAGAACCGGTTTCAAGAAGAAGATTGGTTCCGCTTTTATAGAACTTTGCGAATGAATCAGGAGGGCTAATTTCCGGAAGTGCGCTGCCATTAACATTCGGACTTGAATAATATAATACCGTGAGAGATGGAACAGTAGTATCTATAACTGCTGTACCGGCGGCTGCTTTCCTGCAAATTTTATCGAACCGAAGCCTTGCGGTATATGCGTCGTTGGAAATATCTCCGTGGACACGTTTGAACATCTGAGCGTAATCTCTGTGACTTCCGGCCATAACTCCGCTGATAGCTATGATTGCGACTCCGACAATAATAACGGTTACCATCAACTCAATTAAAGTCATGCCGTGATTTCTTTTTTTTCTGCTGGTCATAATTTCACCCGGCCTTCTATCTTTATATCCTGACGAAATCACTTATCTTCACTGTTTTCGCGGGTAAGGTTTTATTCTGCGAACCTTTACCGTAATAGGTTACTGCAATAATCAGCTTTCGTATTCCAGGATCGATACTGCCATCGCCGTTAACATCATCATTATAACTAAGAAGTGCATAATAAGAAGAATCAGTTCCGCCTGTAAGCTGTACTAAATATTCATCAGTTGTGCCTATTTTAGAAATGGAAATATCAGGACTTCCCAGAACCTCTGTGCCTACACTAACCGCCGGATTATAATCCGTACGACCTGCTGCGCCCTTCCATCCTTCCAGAATCAGAAGACCTACCCGGCCCGCGCCGGCATGAACATCTGCTATACGGGCACTGCTGGCCGAATAATACCGGTACATCATAGAACCGACTACGGCTACGGCCACTATTAAAAGCGAGACAAGAACTTCAATAAGTGTAAGTCCAGGCCTTTGATGTAACCTTACAGTTTTCATTTTTCTTCCTAATTATCAACGCGATAGTCATGCCATCCGGCCGGGGCAGGAACATACTTGCCGCCAAACCATATATTACCAGGAAGAACGCCTTCAAGCAATCTTTCATCTATAGTATATTTTTTTATAAAGCCGTCTGTGCCGACTACACCTACAACTCCCCTGATAGCTTCGCAAATCGAACCGTTGAGAATTAAATTATCCTGATTGCCGCTGAATTCTTTCCTGCTTCCGACATTTTCAGCGCCCCAGCCCCCGCCGCCTACTGTAACAGCGGCTATTACAATCATCGGATCAGGAAGAACGCGAACATTCAAATTTGCTGAATGAGTGTCTTGATTTGCAACAGGTACATAAGAATGCATCAGAACATTACCTACTATTCTATCTTCAACAGGATCAAGTGTACCGAAATTATCCGAAAGACCCGGATCAATCACCTTGATTACACTTTGCGAAATAAGACCCAGAACATTGGGATTATTTTTATTTGGTACGAAGGTCGTTCCGTGAAGCGCACCGCTTACTATGAGCGAGTCCGCAATCCAGATATTTCCGGTTGCTACTATCGTAAGCTTGCCTTCTACAACCATTTGCGCATAATCTGCGCTGCCGGGTTCACTTGCTATACCCGCAAATGACTGGGTAACGTAAGTATCTGTTACCGGAACTGTAATACTTGCTTCATTATCGGGTTTATAATGATAACCGTAAATATCATATTTTTCGTAATATTCACCATCGCTTCCCGGCACAATACGATAGTCACGCTGTCCGTTGGGGACTCCCCTTACCGTGCAGTTATTGGTTATACGAACATACCCGATAGAGGACTGTACAAAAAACTCAAGCTGTACCGCGCTATGTTCATTTTGATTTGGTACATTTGGAAAATTCGCGGTTCCGTTGGGCGTAAATCTGTAAGCCGGCAGAGTGAAATCCCGAAAACGATTTACTTTACTCTGTACTGC
>CAZMPL010000205.1:0-6530 GCA_964567805.1 uncultured Pirellulales bacterium
GTATAAAATAACTACCAGAGGGAATATTGACATCGAAATCGCCTGAATATAATGACCCGCCTTTATCGGCAAGATTAATACTATAATCAGCCATATTTCTTCCATCTGTTCCCCATGACTCGAACAAATCGCCATTAACATACCAGGCTTCTCCGGTTCTATTTCGAACAACAGCGTATATAGTATTCCCTGATTCATAATTAGAATATATCTCATTTGCCATTTATTTTTCCTTCCTATGCTTCCTCTGTCCATACACCGTTTTTTGAAATTGTCACCCAGTCGCCGTTTTCATCCGCAACAAGAGTGATAGATTCTCCAATTGAATCCGCGTATTTATATTTTCCCGCGGTTTGTCCGCAATCGTCCCGAATAGCGGCTGAACCTGGATCTATTCTTAACTGGTAAGCCGCCTGAACAGCAAAAGTAAATATTGTTCCTTGAGGTGCTTCCTCAGGAAGCGTAAGAACTATAGGCATTACAGCACCGTAATTCGTATGAACGCTCATTGATTCATTGGCAGTAAGAGTGTCACTTTCAGAATGCGATTCGATATGTTTTTTAATACCACCGGCTTCGTATGGAAGCATTATATTATGCCCGGAGCGACTATCAATTACCGATACTATTTCACCATCTGAAGTTGAAACTATAGCAAGACGAATATGAGCTGTTTCGGACATATCAGGGAAATCATTATATTCATCACAAACAAGAGTTCCGGAAGAATTCATATAGATGTAAATTTTTTCCTTATTATCCGCAAGAGAATTTCCAGTAGATCCTGGATAGCTTATTAAATCCGTACCTGCCCAGAATTTTCCTGCTTTCACCCCGATATTCAGGCCTTCTTCTTTATAAACTCTCAAATCATTAGCAAGCTTTGCTGCCAATAACAAACGATACAATAGCTTCCTGAACTGTATATAATATGGTGACGTTCCAGTTGCAATATATTCTACACCGGTTTCACTATCGGATTGAATATTTTCAAGTTCATTATCTGATGGATACACTTCGCTCATAAAATCTCCTTTTGTAACTAAACGATTTTCAAAATTAATTCATTTGTTTGTTTATCATGAGATACTATTTCAAGTGCATGTGCAGGCTTTACGGCTGGTATCAATGTCACTGACTCGGTCTCGATTGTATTGCTTTTATTTCCAGCTTTGTCAAGTACTATAGCAGCAAACTTATAAATCCCTGCTGATAGAACCGGGCTTGCCCACTCAATTGTATCTGCATCTATTCCGAATGGATTTTTTCCGAAATATCCTTTGCCAAAACCAATTGCTCCAGATGAATCATAACCAAAATCCGAAAAACCGAACCTGCTCATCCCAAAACCCGCTTTAGTTTGCCAATTTTGCCAGACTCGTATTGGAATGCGAGTAAGAGGATTTTCGTAATCAATCGTACCTGTGCCACTATCAAAATATATCTGTATAGTCGAACCTTCAGGAATGCTCTGGTTTCGGGACAATACAATTTTAATCCTGTTATTATCAAATAGTTCAGATAGCTCATAACTAAAATCCATATCAGCGTATTGAGGCTGAATTCCAAATACTTCTATCCTCACTGCAATCGAAAAAGACGTTGGCACAGGTACTATCATCTGCCTTTGGGAACTATGTACAGTCGTTCCCGCATACTTACCATTCACATATACCTGATACAGAACATCATTCAAAATCGAACGCCATTGAACTAAAACCATCTGCGGCAAACCAATACTATTACCGTCCGGCCAAATACCAACCGGCAAATTAAAAACTTGCACTGAATATATTCCATTACTGATAAGTGACATTAAATTTCCTCTTAAAGCATTTCATTATTTACTAAAATCAAGTCAATTGAGTATAAATAATTTCATAATCCGCAACTATTCCTGTTCCGTCTTCTCTTTGAGCCGTCACCTTAAATGAATCCATTCGCATATTCTGATACTGTATGGAGCCGGTAATAAGAATATGAGAGTTTCCATTAATGAAACTCGATATAGCTGATATTCTTTCACTCAAAGCTATGCAGCTTTTTGCACGAAGAGTACCCGTTTGCTTAATAATCCTGCTCCTGCGGCCAAGGTCTATTGAAATAACACCATCAACCATAGGTGCTGATTTTTCAATTCTTTCTCTCTCATAACTGCCTACTTCAATTCTTAGCTGATTTTCATCGAACAATTTGAGTCCATCTAATGTTGTGCCCATTTGTATTCCCTTTTAATCTCTGATTAATCTGCCTGAAGCTCCGATTTGAGTGACATCCACTATGCCGTCTGAACCTGCGTCAATACTCAGCCTTGCCCGTGCTTTTGCCTGGTTATACAATTTGCGATAATACAGTGACTTGCTCCAGAAATTATCATCCTTTGTCCTGCATGCATACATTGCATATACACTCGCTATTACTCCATATATCGATGCCTGACGCAACACGGTAATATCATGTATATCATCAACGCTGTAATCAGAAGCAGGATTACCCGGACGAATACTGAAGTATTCGGTTAACTGGATTCCAATTTCATTAGCCTGGATTGCCAAAGTACTGATGCGATAAGAGATATTTTTCGCTTCCAGAGGAGCAATTGGATCGGATTGAGAATCTGTCCTTATTACTGAAACGATAAGCTGAGTTTCTGAACTCACTGATACAATCTCATATGCTCCATCAAGAGATTTATCTTCCGACTCTAAATATATTACCCCACCTGAAGCAACTTGTGCCGCGATAAAATCCGCATCAGCATCTGTAAACGTTGTCCCGCTGAGAATCCCCCCACTGCCCTCAGCGATAACCTGCCACGGCAAATGCAATTCACCAAATAGTATCGGCTCATATTTCAAAATGTCTGAATCGTTTGAGAAATTAACCATCTTTATTTCCTTTTCTATTTCATGGCAATAGCCCCCGAATAATCAGGGGGCTATTTCACTGAAGCAAATCAACTTATACTCAAATCACGAATAATTCCGTGAGCGGCTTCGTTTTTCAGTTCGAGGGTATATTCACCAATCAATTCGCCGCTCTCGTAATCGCCACTGCTGGCAAGTGGTTTGTAATGGAAACTTCTTCCGGCCAATGGAAGTACATTAACCCGTGACGAATCGAGCAAGAGAACTGAATCCTGCGGCATCCAGCGTGTTGTAATAATCCTGCAAACACCGAAGTCACTTTCATATATACCAACCATATTTGTAAATGTCGTATCATTAGCTCCATAGCTGCGGCTGTCTGCACAAAAAGAATTAATCTTTCGTTTCTGAAAACCACCAACGACAATCAAATCGACGTTACCATTGCTGTTTTCCCAGATTTGTCTCAACACATAGTTAAGCTTTTCTTCATCCAGGTCTGTGCCGGAAGGAAATCCGCTATCGCCTGTATGGAAAACATTGCTTGAGAGGCTCTGGATGATACCTTTCATCGATCTTCTTACCGAGCCGCTGCCTTCGGGACTGCTTGATGGTTGGCCGCCGTTAATCACAGTATTTTCCAAATCGCGAATCAGCTCGCGCAAACGCTCCTGCTTCTGAAAATCCATTTCATCTGCAAGTGACAACTGGCTTGCGGCCATATCAGTTCCGCTGATTTTTATGGAAGCGGAAAATATCTGCGTGTAATTCGAGCAGCGCGTCCTGTTGGTGAATCTTACTGATGGCTGGTCGGCACCTTCGAGAGCTGCGTTACCGAGAATATTTATTACCTTGTTATCGGCAAGATTCTCCGGCGTAGTACCTGCATAGCCGCGAACTACTGAAAGCGTATTTGTACTGACATTTGTAACGAGCATGAGTTCTTCACTGCCTTCAATCTGAATTTGGTCGCCGACTCTGAATCTGCTGCCATTATCTACAACTAAATCAGTATCGCTGGCCGGATCACTGAAAGTGCTATCGTTGACCGCGTCTTTGTTGGGAAGCAGTTCGTCTTCGAGCCATTCATGACGAGTACTTCTTGCTTCACGCATCGGGTCGCCAAGAGCGTCGAGCAAATGAGTTTCATAAGGCGAAATCAATCCGATAACATCCGATACATCTTCTGCGAGTTCCGGCAAAGTCGTTCCGGCCGAATATGTTGCTTTTCCTGTAAATGACATTTTCTTCTCCTAAAAATATTATCTTGCTTTTAACTTTTTCCTAATTTCATTGCGGGGAGCAAAGCGACGAGGCAATCTATAATCGTGTGCTTAAGATTGCCGCGTCTTCAAGTGACTCACAATGACGTACAATGACTTATTACAAATAGTTTCTTCTTGTTTTCAAATACTCCTGCAAATCCCTTCGAGAACCTGAATCAGCAGCCTTACGAGCCGCGTTCGCGAGAGCGGCATACCTGTCAGTTGTGTGGTCTTTAGCTCCGGACGTTTTCATGGCAGTGACATTCTCGTTAGAGTTTTTGAAGAGATATTGCTTGTCCTGTTTTAACTGTTCAATCAATTCATCTACATCGATATCTTTCTGCTCCTGCATTCTTGTTTTAACAAGAAGGACAGCGGATTCAACATCAACAGTTCCAGCAGCTATTAATTTTTTAGTGAGCTCCTGTTCAGAACGTATGTTGTCCAGTTGCTCGTTTAACATTAACGCTTCCTTCTCTCTCCGACAGAGTTGTTCAGTTAAATCCTCGACTTTTTTCTCGGCACCCTGTGCCCTTTTGCGATAACGAATTGATTCGGTTACAGGGACAAGTTTTGATTCATCACTTTCGATGACTTTGTCTTCTGACATATTTTCCTGCGTCTGCATTAATTTCTCCTTTGATCATGTATTATTCATTATTTGTAGGGTGCGTGCCAACGCACCATTTTTTTCTGGTCATTTGGTGCGAAGCATCGCATCGTACTTATTAACTTTCATATCCTAACTCTCTGAGCAACTGCTCAGATGAAACTCCGAGTTCCTTTTTCAATTTCGCTTCTTCCAGTTTTTCCATTGTGTTTTCAGGAAGTGGACTTGCAAAAATAACATCCACAAGTCGGTCTTCAGGATTTGTTTTATAAATCCCGGCTGTATCGAGCATACTCAAAACCATTTTGCAAATCTGCTTTATCCCTTCGCTGTATGTGAACCTTTTGCGTTCGTTCTTCGAGAGCATTCCCATGAGGGTCAATTTGAGTGCGACTGCACTGGTAAGGTTTCCTACTCTATCCTTCAAAACTCCCGCAACTATCGGTGTCACTGAGCTGACCTTGTCCATCGCCTCGCGAATTTCGGTAATATGCAAGCCTTCGCTCGGAGTTGCTTCGTCGCCGCCAAATGACTCGATTGATGCTTCAGTATTATCTGTGTACCACATCCTGCCCGGTGAAACTGGTTTATTTTCGAAACCATCTATTCCCTTGCCAAGATACATCTTAAATGACTGGAAAGTTATCCTGCTTGCCCTGTCACTAAGTCTTGTATTCAGTTCATCCTGCAAAGGAATCAAAGGCTCTACGTCACTATGTCCTTCGTAATAATACGGCTGGGCGATATTCTGAATATGCACGACAGGCAAGAATCCCCACGGAAGTTTACCCTCGGCGACAAGTTCTTTATCTTCGTACCTTTGCCAGGCATTTGCTGAAGTTATTTCTGTGATGCATACAGTCTGCCTGGTATCCGCGGCTCGTTTATTCTGTGAGAGTATTCGCGAAAGGAAAGAACCTTTGGAAGTGAGTGAGTTTTTCTTCTGATAATAATTCTGAATGTAAAAATTGATTTTCTTATAATCGTTTTCATCCAGAACGGGCAGTGCTCTTGGTGCTTCAATCAGCTCGAGCGTAATTGCCTGGACCCATCGAATCGCATTTTCGATAGTGCTATTAGCATAGGAGGAAGAAGTGACATTAGAAAGGAGTTGTCCGCCAGGCCTGACGAAACAATCGACGAATCCATAAACACTTCCAAGCACTGCCATATCCTGGAAAAAACCTATCCCGCCGTTAGCGGAAAATAATGCCTTTAAGAGCATTTCAATTTCTGCACTTTTTCCGCTGTCCGACGATTTAGAGATTAAACTGACCGGTTTTCCGAACAGGAAATCGACAATAGCATTCACTCGCCAGGCAATATCGTTTTCGATTACGACTTCTTTTCTCTGCACGTCCGAGAGCTGCCTTGTACCGAGCGAGCCGGTATGAGTATATCCAGTTATCCTCGCGGGAAGTCCAAGCTCCTGTGCCTGAATGTAACGATGCCCATTTTCGATAAGCCTGCTATCGTTGATTTGTATCATCGGATTCGCGTAATAGTTCCACAACTTTTCGAAGTGAATGTTCAACTGCGGCCACTGCGATTCCACGAGCCAGTCGATAAAGTCCGAATGAATTTCTGCGTTCTCAAATATTCCGGTCTCAAATCCCATTTTCTGTTCTCCGATTTTTACTTTTTTCTGTTCATTTTAAGAGCGAGACAAAAAAACATATGTCTCTCTGTAATTGCGGGCGTGTTCCGCTTTTGATTGAAAACTGCGCCAAAAATGAGGGTAGTGACATAAGGGCAAAATCGCTAAGTCCTTATATAGCCTCAAATAAA
>CAZMPL010000206.1:0-2251 GCA_964567805.1 uncultured Pirellulales bacterium
ATTATATCGAATAAAATGAAGTTTGAGGTATTATGTAATTGTTTAGGGAATAAATCATGAGACAATATTTACCTATATTCTTTAGTTTTTATATTGTATTAACATGGAATAACTATGCCGGTTCAAATCAAGCTCGTACAAATAGACAAAAAGACAGTGATTCGGTAATCCGTAGAATTGTCGCTTATCAATTAAACAAAGGACCAAATGATCTTACAGAAGAAGATTATTTGAAAATCACAGATTTTAGTACCGGTATAAGTTCGATTCCGGATATTGAACCAATAAAAAAACTAAAAAACATAGAATCGCTATATATAAGAAATTCCATGGAATTAGATTTAAGCCCTTTAAGGGATCTCAAGAAATTGAAACATCTTACGATTTTTGAAACTGATATTAATAATCTTGGGCCTTTAGTTAACCTTGATAATCTCCATGAACTTGATCTTACAAATTCTAACGTCTCTAACTTTGAGGCCTTAAGAAATCTTAAGAATCTACAAAAGCTCAATTTGTTCGGAACAAATATTATTGATATTAAACCTGTAAGTAGCCTTATAAATTTGAAATCTCTTTACTTAAGTTCTACAGAAATTAAAGATATTGAACCGTTAAGAAATCTTGTTAATCTCCAGGAACTTGATTTTACCTATACCGAGGTGAATAATATTGAACCAATTAAGGAATTAAAGAATCTGCAAACTTTAAGTTTGAAAGGTCCCATCTCCAGCCTTGAACCAATAAGAAATTTGACTAATCTCAGATACCTTCATCTTTTTCTTCCAGATGTACCCGACCTTGAACCATTAAGAGCATTAACAAATCTTGAACATTTCCGATTATTTCAGGATAAAATTTATGCCCTCAGCCCGCTGGAAGGAATGATAAATATGAAGAAACTTCAGTTAACTATAGTCGGGACAACTGACATTTCAGGATTGAGGGCTATGACAAACCTTCAGGAACTTGAACTTTTGGGAAATAAATTAAGCAATCTCGAGCCATTGGCTAATCTTACTAATCTGCAAGTACTTGATATTAAAGGGCCAAACACTGTTAATATAGAACCTTTAAAGAGACTTACAAATATCAGAGAGCTTAATCTTGATTATACCAAAGTTGTTAACATTGGCGCATTAAAAGATATGGTTAACCTCGAAAAACTTGATCTATCGAAGACGGAAGTGGAAACCATTGAGTTATTAAGAAAGTTGGAAAAGCTAAAAACACTTAACCTTTCCGAGACCCACATAATTGACCTCGATCCATTAAAATATCTGGTAAATCTACAGGAACTTAACCTTTCTAACACAAATATTTCTAATCTCGAACCTATTCAAAATCTCAAAAACCTGCAAACACTTTATCTTTGCAATACTAAAATATCAAACCTTGAGCCATTAAAAAATCTGACAAACCTGCAGGGACTCAACCTTTCTAATACAAATGTTTCAAATCTTGAACCAATTAAAAATCTCAAAAACCTGCAAGAACTCGGCCTTGGCGAAACTCAAGTATCTGACGTAGAGCCATTAACATATCTAACAAATCTAAAGACGATTAATCTTTCAAATACAAAAATTTCCAATCTTGAACACATGAAAAAACTTAAAAATTTACGAACACTTAACATAGAAGAATGTCCAAAAATTACTTATGAACAAATTAAGAATTTGCACAATGCCCTGCCGGACTTATGGATAGAAAATACTCCTTATATGCTGAATGATATAGATCCGAACATTCTGTCAATCCTTGAGAAATAATTATTTTTATATAAATATTTCTTGCTCTTCATAGAAATATGTTAAAATGAGTATATGGCAAAATATCCGATATTTCTTAATCTTGAAGGAAGGAGAGTTGTAGTTATAGGCGGCGGAACTGTAGCGGTGCGCAAAGTACAGGTACTTCTGGACGCGGGCGCAAGAGTTGTCGTCGTCTCGGATAATATTGATAAAATGATTCCCGCCTTCAGTACACAAACAAATATCGAGATAATCAAATCAAAATATAATAAAAGCTACCTCACGACCGCATTACTTGCGATAGCGGCTACAAACGACAATGAACTTAATAAGCAGATTTATAAAGATTGCCAGGAACTTGAAATTTTATGCAACGTAGTCGATGTGCCTGAACTTTGCGATTTCTTCGTACCGGCGGTAGTAAAACGCGGCAACCTGCAAATAGCAATCTCAACGAATGGAAACTGCCCTGCTTACGCGGGCCATATCAGGCAAAAACT
>CAZMPL010000206.1:2351-6288 GCA_964567805.1 uncultured Pirellulales bacterium
CATAAGTAATAAGATTAAGCACTTTTGCACCTATGCTCTTTTGTTCTTTAGCTCTTAATTAATTTTTTGATTTTATCCTCAAGAAAGGATTATTATGGAAGTTGAAGCGTTTCTTTTATGCGATTGTGCGACGGACCAGCAGGGAAAACTTAATATTCTCGGTGCTTTCGACAGGCTTTATACAAGAAAACTGCCTGCAGTTCATCCCGCCTGTGCTGTAGCTGTACGTTTGCGTTTCTCGAAATTCGAAGAAGGCGAGCATACGATAAAAATTAATTTCATCGACGCAGATGGAAACGCAGCCGGTCCTGCTTTGGAAAGACCCATCTCGATAAATATGCCGGAAGGCGAGAATTCCGCTATTCGAAATATTATTCTGAATATTCAGGGCCTCAGACTGAATAAGGCAGGAGAATATATGTTCGATTTCGCGTTAGACGGCGAACAACAGGCAAATCTGCCGCTAAAAGTAATCGAAATTCCGGAAAGAGCTGCACAGGAATAAGAATTCTCATTAAAATGTTAAAATAGGTCAAAGAATTATTGCATTTTTGCTCATATCTTTGGTAAGATAAAGTTCATTCACTCGGCAGTGTAGCCGGGCATTTTAAAATCAATGAGGAAGTTTTTTGGAGAGAAATTTATGAAACAATCACAAAAAAAATACAGTATATGCATGTTTTTTGCTGTCATTTTGTTTTTATTGACAGGAATGACAGTACAGGCACAGGAAAATATTCTTGGCGACTGGACATTTACAATGGAAATGCCCGCTGATGCCGGTGGTATGGGAATGGGTGGACCCGGCGGCGGTATGCCTGCTATTACAATCAGTTCGATATTTACCAAAGGAAGCGATGGCGCAATCACAGGTACATGGGTAATGAATATGGAAGGCGGCATGGGCGGCCCGGGTGGTGGTATGGGTGGTCCAGGCGACGGTGGTTTCACAATGCCAACATTCAAAATCGCAGATGTCAAAATCGACGGCCAGAAATTAACTTTCACACGCAAAACAGAAGGTGACGCCGCGGCCGGCGGAATGGGCGGCGGTATGATGATGGAAGACAGACAGTTCACAGGCACAATCAAAGGTGACGCAATCGAACTGAAATCTTCATCACAAATGGGTGAAATGACATACAAAGGTACACGCAAAGGCGCAGCGGCTCCGGCAGCTGCAGCTGCAACGGCCGCAGGTGGTGACACTCTTATCGGTGACTGGCTTTTCACAATGAGTATGGCAGACAGCGGCATGGGAATGGGAGCGATGGAATTTGTCATCAAGTCCACAATTACCAAAGGCGCAGATGGAAAATATGCCATGACATGGGAACAGCAGCAATCTGCAGACCTGGGCGACGGAATGGGCGGTTTTGCAATGCCACAGGTTAAAAACGAAGACATCAAACTCGATGGCGAAAAGCTCACATTCAAACATATCGCAAGCTTCGGTGACATGGGCGGTATGGGCGCAGGCGGCTCAAACATGGTCTTCAACTTCGCCGGTACTCTCAAAGGCGACACTATCGAAGGTAAACTCGCCGGCACAGATAACGGCATGGGAATGGGCGCAACAGAAATGACCTTAGCCGCGAAAAGACAATCAAAAGCCCCAGTCGCAGCAGTATCAGCTTCCGCAACCGGTCTCGAAGGCGCATGGGAATTCGTTACCACATTCGGCCAGGGTGACATGGGAATGGAAATCAAAGCCAACGCAACATTCACAAAAGCCGCTGACGGCAAATATTCATGCAAATGGGAAGCCCTGCCAATGGAAGGCGGCATGGGTATGGGTGATACGCCTCAACCGACAGTTACAGTTACAGTTTCCGATATCAAACTCGATGGCGAAAAATTAACCTTCGTTCAGAAAGTTGATTTAACCGCTATGCAAATGGGCGAAATGACATCCAACTTTAGCGGCACACTTAAAGGCGACAAAATCGAAGGCGCTTTCGCAAGTGATATGGGCGAATCAAAATCAGTAGCGACCCGTAAGAAAGCCGCAGCAGCGACAACAACAACAACAACAACAACAACTCCAGCAGCTTCCGGTGATGCTCTCACAGGAAACTGGGAACTCACTATGAATATGGGTGACATGGGAATGGGAATGGCTGTGGAATTTAATATCAAGTCAGCCATTACAAAAGACGCCGCAGGTAAATATGCCATGACATGGGAACAGACAATGAATGCTCCCGAAGGTATGGGCGGCCCAGGTGGTGACATGGGTGGAATGCCTCAACCAACAGTAACCATTTCCGATATTAAACTCGATGGCGAAAAACTCACATTCACTCAGAAAGTCAGCTTTGGTGACATGGGCGGCGGAATGGGTGGCCCCGGCGGTGGAATGGAAATGACCTCAAAATTCACCGGCACGGTAAAAGGCAACACAATGGAAGGTAAAATGGTCGGCGAAGACAACGGCATGGGAATGGGAGCAATGGAATTTGCTGTTAAAGGTAGTAAGAAATAATTTGAAAATGTATTCATTCACGGAAAATACGACTTTGTCATTCCCGCGAAGGCGGGAATCCATATGCGGTTATTTCCTGGATTCCGCAACAAGTGCGGAATGACAATTTCTACTCTGCGAAGCATCGCTTCGCTGCGAAGAACGAGCGTGTGTTTTTTACAGGAAAACCAACAAAAGAATGTTTTTCTGTGAACGGTTAGAAGAAGATTTAATTTCTTAAAATATAAAAGCCCCATCCTGATTCTTTCAGAATGGGGCTTTTTCTTTTTTATACAAAACCATCCCCAAGCTTCGCTTGAGGCTGCCACCCATCATTAATATTACATGAAAAAGCAAACCACAAATCATAATTGTAAACATTTACGGAAAATACGACTTTGTCATTCTCGCGCACTCGTGCTACGTAGCGAGACTTCGCAGAGTAGCAGGCGGGAATCCATATATGGTTATTTCCTGCTGTCGGCAGGCAGGTCTGGATTCCGCAACAAGTGCGGAATGACAATAGTGTGTTTTTTACAGAAAAACCAGTAAATGAATGTTTTTTTGTGAACGCTACTAATAATTTTTATCTCCGCGTACTCAGCGTCCACAGCGGTTAACAGATTTATAAAGTTTTATCGCCTGAAATAATTTATCAGCCAGAGAATGAGCGTCAGGATAATAGATAATACAATACTGCTCACAATCGGAATATAAACCTTCCAGTTTCGTGTTCCGAATTCCAAATCACCCGGCAATTTGAATAAGCCGAACTTTCCAAGCACAACAATAAGCACTCCCATCGCGGCTATAAATAGCCCTGCGAAAATGAGTATCTTACCAATTTGCTGCGGCCCGGTTTCCATAATATTTGTTGCATGGCCATCCTGACCATGCTTCATGGGCAAGATGCCCATGTCACGTTTTTTACAAATTTTGTTTTATTCTTTCGTAGATGACTCTTGCTTCATCCTTATTTGTCCAATAGAAACCAACTCGAATTTTAACTCTCGTCCAGTCGGCGGTTTCTGCGTTGAGATCGATTGAGACGGTTTTCTTCTTAAGGGTTTTTGCGACAATTTCTCCCGTTAGGCCGTCATGATTATCTTTAGTCACATTGAAGTTCATATCTTCGAGCGTTTTGATAACGGTCTTATATACGTAGTCGATTTTCGCGTCTTCGACCCAAACCAGTTCGCCCATTTTAGTTGACCACGGCTTTTGCGGCGAAACAGGACCGCTCGAACAACCCAGAAAAGAAACCATCATCGCAAGCAATACAACAGAGAGTAATACCTTTTTCGACATATAAAAATCCTTTCAAAAAATCATCCTTACGCAATAAAGTTTAAACCTATTGACGTTTAACGCAAGAGCTAATTTTTTAAATATTAAAACAAATTCAGAATTTTTGTACTGAATCAGGATTGAAAAGCTCTTTATTATTAGAATGGATTGCTTGATTTTCATATA
>CAZMPL010000206.1:6298-6530 GCA_964567805.1 uncultured Pirellulales bacterium
AGTTATTATAGGGGGCTATTAAAGTGAGTAGGAAAAATATTTCAAGTCTAATTTTAGTCGTGATTCTTTTTATTGGTATCAATTTAAAACCTCAAAATACTTTAGCCCAGTTTTTTTTCATTGGTACCGATGAAAAATCTCAGGAAACTTCAGCCAAGGAAGATAACACAAAAGCCGCGTTTCGGGCATGTGATATAGGCGATATCAATGCTCTCAAGGAATTGCTCTCGAG
>CAZMPL010000207.1:0-6525 GCA_964567805.1 uncultured Pirellulales bacterium
TGCCTGCTGCTCAATTACTTTCGGTTCATACACTTTCGAGAGTTGTTCGCTCATATTTCGTCCTGTTTTAGAGTTATTAAATAAAAAATTCCGGTTCCATTGAGTTTAATAGAACCGGAATATTATTTTAATAAAAATTATCTATGATGTAAAGCTAACAATTCAGCTTAATCAAGGTTCATAGTCATTAAGAACTCTGCGTTTGTTCTTGTTTTGACAAGTCTGCTCTTGAGAAGTTCGACTGCTTCGACCGGGTTCAGTTCGCTTAGAACTCTTCTGAGCCTGTAAATCAATTGCATTTCTTTCGGATCGAGCAGTAATTCTTCGCGTCTTGTGCCGGACCTGCTGATATCGATTGCTGGCCATGTTCTTCTATCGACAAGTCTTCTATCGAGATGTAATTCCATGTTGCCTGTCGCTTTGAACTCTTCGAAAATAACTTCGTCCATCTTCGAGCCTGTATCGATAAGCGCGGTTGCGAAAATTGTGAGTGAGCCGCCTTCTTCGATATTTCTTGCGGCACCGAAGAATTTCTTGGGCATCTGCATTGCGCCGGCATCGACACCACCGGTGAGGATTCTTCCGGAGTGCGGCATTTCAGTATTGTATGCACGAGCCAAACGTGTAATCGAGTCGAGAAGGATAACAACATCCTCGCCGTACTCGACGAGACGTTTTGCTTTTTCGATAACTATTTCGGCGACCTGGCAGTGACGTGCGGCAGGTTCGTCGAATGTCGAACTGATAACTTCGACGTCATCTGCGGTTTTACGCTGCATTTCAGTCACTTCTTCCGGTCGTTCGTCGATAAGCAATACAATAAGCCTTATTTCCGGGTGATTTGCGCTTAACGCATTCGCTATTTTCTGTAATAGAATCGTTTTACCTGTTCTTGGCGGAGCGACAATCAAGCCTCTCTGTCCCTTACCTACAGGAGTAACCAAATCGATGATTCGCATATTCAGCTCATCCGGTGTGGTTTCGAGAATGAAACGTTTTTCCGGATGCAAAGGGGTAAGGTCACTGAATACTACCTTTTCTGAAAGATTGTCCGGGTTCTCGAAGTTTATCGCTTCAACGCGAAGAAGAGCGAAATATTTTTCGGAATCTTTCGGAGGTCTGATTTGGCCCGAAACAATATTACCTGTACGCAAGCCGAAACGTCTGATTTGAGAAGGAGATACGTAAATATCGTCCGAAGAAGACAGGTAGTTGTAATCCGGATTTCTCAGGAAGCCGTAACCATCCGGCAATACTTCAAGTACACCTTCGCCGTACATAAGACCGTTCTGGCGAATACGTTCCTTGAGAATTCTGAAAATCAAATCCTGTTTTTTCAGGGCGCTGTATTCTGTAATATTTTCTTTTTTGGCAATTTCATGCAGTTCGGCGACATTTAATCTCTGTAAATCTGTAAGGTACAGATTGCCTTTTTTAATGCGTTCATACTTGGCATGAGTGGATTCTTCATCAGAAAGTTCTGCGTCTTTGTCGGCTTTTTCTAAGGTTATATCTTCCTGGTCTGACGGAGTTGTAATTACAGCATTATCAGGAAAATCCTGCTCTGTGTCTGTTTGTTCAACGTTTTCCTGTACCTGATTTCCGGCCATTTCCATCTCTGCCTGTTCAGAATCTAATTCTTCAGGCATAACGTCGTTATTTACTGCGTCATCAGGATTTCTTTTCTTATAAGATTTTCTTTTCTTATTAATTTTTCCTTTTGCGGCTTTTGCCATCATTTCTCCTTTTTAAATATATCATTTTTGCCGCGATATCCTTGCTCTTTTATTGTGAGCCGGGGGCAAATATCTGTTATTACAATATTAATTTCCCTGTTTCCCGCTGGAAATAAAGGGATTGACTTTTCATCAGCAGAAGTAATCTATTCACTAAACACGGGTAATATAAAACGATCTGCAACTAACCCCGCTTAACATTTATCCATCATAATGTATGAGAAAATTTCAGCGATCTGCCTGACTAAAGCCTGAAAGTCAGAATTGTTATTTATCGTATTATCGGCCATGTTTTTCTTTTTGTCCAGAGAAATTTGGAAATTTTCTCGATTTTTTATTGGATTTTTTTCAGAAAATTTGCTTTTTACCCGGTTTTTCCTCGTTTTTTCATCACAATCTACAAAAATCAGCTTATCACAGCGTTTATCCCAACCTACTTCGACCAATAGCGGCATATCGAGAATAATCGCTTTGCAATGGTTATCATTATTATATTGTTTTATAAGTTCCTCGGTTTTTTTTAAAACTCCGGGATGTATTATATTATTAAGTTTTAATAATTTTTCACTATTATTAAAAACGATTTCTGCGATTTTTTTTCTGTCAATTTTGCCTTGTAAATCGATAATATCATTACCGAGAAGGGCAATTACCTGCTTTTGTACTTCATTTTCTTCAAGCAAATTATGTGCAATTTTATCCGCATCGATTATTTTACAGCCAAGTTTTGCGAATTCAGCGGCTACGGTACTTTTACCTGAACCGATTCCACCCATAATTCCGATTATTGGTTTTTTTCCTGACATAATTTATATTGGAATAAACGACATAAGTTGAAAGTGCCAAAAGCATAAAATTAAACTTAGTTCACGTTGGGTATTTTAGTCACTTCTAACTTTATACTATATTCTCCCCCAAGTCAATCAGTCAATTTATTTAATCATTATTTAAATATAAGCATCTATCATATACAAAAGTCAAAAATAGCTATGCAATAGGCAATAATTGGTATATTATGTACTCGTCACAAAGTTTATAGTAAAAATTCTTAGGAATCAAAGAGTCAGTAAAGTACATATATTGGTTTTAAGTGCTTTTAATATATCACTATCAGAACATTGAGAAAGGGTATTGAACATGACAAAGAAGACGACGTTAATTTTTATTACTTGTGTTGTATTATGCTCTGTCGCTGCGTTTTTTTCTTCTGCGATAGCTCAAAATGCTCCTGCTTCAGGTTTTGCCGGTATTGGTGTTTCGCCCGGCGGACCCGGTGGACGTGACGTCCCGGTTCCTCCTCCGGCTCGTCCTGATCCGCTGCTCCCTTTCTATAATCCTGAATTACCGGTACAGGAGCGAGTGAAAGATATTGTCTCTCGTCTTGAACTCGAGGAAAAAATTGCTCTTATGCAAATGGCCTCACCTTCTATTCCACGTTTGGGAATCGCTCCTTATCACTGGTGGACCGAAGCGTTGCACGGCATGACACATGATACAGAAACAGTCTTCCCGCAGGCTATCGGTCTGTCAGCTTCATGGGATACTGATTTGCATTTTGAAGTTTCTTCGGCTATCAGTACAGAGGGACGTGCCAAAAACCATGAATATCGCGCAAACAATATTTTTAACTCGATGACCGGTTTGGATTTCTGGTCACCGAACGTTAATATTTTCCGTGATCCTCGCTGGGGTCGCGGCCAGGAGACATACGGCGAAGACCCGTATCTTACAAGCCGGTTCGGAATCGCTTTTGTAAAAGGCATTCAGGGTGACCATCCATTTTATTTCAAAGCAATCGCCACTCCGAAACATTTCGCGGTTCATAGCGGTCCTGAATCGATAAGAGAGCAGTTCAACGCGGTTGTCACTGATCAGGATTTATATACAACTTATCTGCCTCAGTTCGAAGCTACTGTAAAAGAAGGTCACGCATATTCCATAATGTCATCTTATAATGCTGTTAACGGCGTTCCCGCACCTGCGAACAAACGCCTGCTAACTGATATTTTGCGTAATCAATGGGGTTTCAATGGTTACGTGGTATCAGACGTAGGAGGTGTTGCTGACATTTACCAGCAGGGCCGTCATGCGTATGTACCAACCGCGTCTGAAGCATCTGCGCTGGCAGTCAAAGCCGGTAATGAACTTGATAGCGGTACAGTTTTCGCCGGTGGTACACAGGCCG
This sequence comes from uncultured Pirellulales bacterium, assembly GCA_964567805.1. Lineage (GTDB taxonomy): Bacteria > Planctomycetota > Phycisphaerae > Sedimentisphaerales > Anaerobacaceae > JAFGPS01. The sequence continues at coordinate 3,922 of CAZMPL010000207.1, forward strand.
GCTCGAGCAACCTGGCACAGGCTATACAGAAAGGTCTTATTACAATAGCGGAAGTGGATGCCGCATTGGGTAAGCTTATGGAAGCCCGTATTCGTATGGGTGAATTCGACCCGGCTGGATACGCAGGCAATCCTTACAACAAAATTACACCAGAAATGTATAACACACCAGAGTACCATGAATTGGCGCTCAAAGCTGCTCGCAAAACAATGGTTCTTCTGAAAAATGCGAATAGCACACTTCCGCTAAAAACAGATATCGGCACTGTAGTTGTGCTTGGTCCGAACGCGGATTCTATTAATATGCAGTATGGTAATTACAACGGCGAAGCGACAGAAGAACATCAGGTGACAATTCTTGATGGTATAAAAAATGCCGTTGGTGCGGATAAAGTTCTTGTTCCGAGTCAGCAAATATCTTTAACAGGTACTTTACCTTTAGCCGAGCTTGTGAAAGCGGATTATTTATTTACCGATGCATCGAAAAGTAAGAAAGGTTTAAATGTAGCTTACGCCGTCAATGCTGAAGGCTTGGCGAAACCTGTGAAAACAGAAGTTTCTGAAACCGGCGCATTAATGATGCCTGCTTCAGACAGCGGCGTATCATTCGATCCGTCTATGGCGGTTAAAATGACTGGTGTTCTTGTTCCGCCAATAACGGGCGAATATCAGCTTGGCGCAAAAGGCCGCGATGGCTTCCGTCTTACGATTGATGGCAATGTAGTTATTGACGAGTTGCAGGGCGGTGCATTACGTACAACCGGAAACCTGGTTCATCTTGAAAAAGACAAAGCTTATAATATTACAGTCGAGTTCGTACACTCCGCGACAACAAGTGGTAGTGGTGCCGGGCGCGGTATGGGTGGACGAGGATTCGGTGGATTCGGCGGTACCGCACGCGGTATGGTTGCCGGAGGTATGGGTGCTCGTGGTAATCGCGGCGGATTCGGTCGCGGCGGACAGGGTTTTGGAACAACAACTGAAGCGCCGGGTGTCACTGCGGCAGCTTCGGCAAATCCTAACGATGACCCATTATTCCAGATTGCATGGACAAAACCGACTGAAGACGGATTGCCAGCCAATACATCAGGACAGAGCCTTTACGGCGATGCAATTGAACTGGTCAAAAAAGCTAACGCGGTTATTCTCGTTGTTGGTATAGATGGTTCTCAGGAAGGTGAACAGCGTGACCGCAGCGCAATTGAGCTTCCGGCAATACAGGAAGGTCTGGTAAGAGCCGCCACAATAGCCGCCGGAAACAAACCGGTAGTTATGGTCAATTGCTCGGGCAGTCCTGTTGCTTTTAACTGGGCCAAAGAAAAAGTCCCCGCGATTATTCAGGCCTGGTATCCCGGACAACGCGGCGATGCGGTTGCTGATATAGTATTTGGAAAGTTTAATCCGGGAGGTAAATTACCGGTTACATTCTATAAAGCAACTTCAGATTTGCCTGAGTTCACCAATTACGCAATGTATAATCGTACATACAGGTATGATACTAAGCCGGTGCTTTATCCGTTCGGATACGGCTTGTCTTATAGTACTTTCGAATACTCGAATCTAAAAGCTCCGGAAAAATCAGGAACCGGCGATGACATAAAGGTTTCTTTTGATGTCAAAAACACAAGCAAAATTGACGGCGAAGAAATCGTACAATGCTATATTAATCGTGATGTACCGCAAGTTAATGCGGCAAGTGTACCCGCTCCGGATAAAATTTCTGATGAGCAGGCAACGTTACTTGCTACGCCGCGAAAGACTCTGGTTGGATTCGCGAGAGTGCCGCTAAAAGCCGGTGAAAGTAAAAATATTACCTTTACAGTCACAACACAGCAATTATCGCTGGTTGTCGGCAAAGACGGCAAACGTGAAGTCAGACCGGAAAATCTGCAAATCCAGGTTGGCGGTAATTCAGTAATTGTTGACGGTACACTTACTCAAAAACTTACTCTGGAAGGTTCGCCGGCTGCACCGAAATATAATTTTGTTGCTCCTGCAGTGAAATAGGCACAAAATTTGTAATTGTGTTATATACAATATTTTTGCAAATTTTGCAGGCAATGCTTGTAAGATGGATTTCGTATAGGTAAAATCAAAATATTGTCATTTTTGAAATGTATAGACGCAGACAACTTTGAACATTATTTATGAGGAGATTTATTATGAGAAAGAAAACGATATTAGCTCTCGTTCTGTGCGCTATGTTAATTGTTTCCAGTATGTCTTTTGCGCAGGATACGCAAACTCGCGGCGCAACTCGCGGTGGCGCTACCCGCGGCGGCATGATGGGTGGAATGATGGGTGGCGGTATGATGGGCGGCATGATGGGCGGTCGCGGACCAGTAACACCTCCCGGACCTCCAGCTCCAGTACCGGCTGAAGTGGCAATAGCAAGACCTTCAGCAGATGAAGTCTCAAAGATTAACGCTGCTTTAGAGCAGTTCGTAAGCAGCAATACTTCAGCAAGCAAGGACCTTTTGAAGAAGTATGCTTCTCTTATAAAAGTACAGGTTCCGCGTGACAATCCATGTGTTCGTCCGACCTCAGGCGGCGTACGTGCTTCAAGACATGACGCTTTTGTCGAGATTGCCAAAAATCAGCAATT
>CAZMPL010000208.1:0-6520 GCA_964567805.1 uncultured Pirellulales bacterium
TACGAGCCAACTTGGTTTGCCATGAAGTTCCCGTTCCGAAACCGTCTCCAGCAATATTATATATGAGATTATTAATTGCCCATATATATTCAGCGTATGAATCAGTTACGGAATAATAGCGCCCCATATGGAACGCACACCAGTCACGAGCTTCATTGGAATCCATAACACCAATATCATGTATAACATTATCATAAGCAACCATATATTTGCCGATGCCAAAATTTATAACTTCCGAATTATTCATTTCAATAGAAGGATTTTGATAAAACTCACAATTCCTAATTGCTATATGATCGGCAGGCCAGCGAACATCCTGTCTGGCACAAGTCCAGTTGAAGTTAATATTTTCGATAATCATGTATGAACCCTGCAATCCGACATCATAACTGGAACTGCCTCCGTCAAGATAAAAGTCTTTTAATAAAGGTTTATCAGATGGAACACCCCTTATAAAAACCGGCATTTCTACTGTACCTGCGGAATTTAATTTTATACCATATCCGGTATAAGGTTTACCGCCTAATTGATATGTACCGTAAGGATTACCTGAATCCGTAGCATTGGGATCACCATAGCAAATATAGTGTGTATAGAACCCACCTGATGGGCTTTCATTATAAGTTAAAGCCGGATTTCGGTTGGAAACATCATTATACATTGTATAGTCTTCGTTTATCCCGAATGATGGAGCTGGAATTCCTATTGGCGGTTCCCAGGGTTGATCTTCAGCAACAGTAGTACCTACTTCAAAAAATGCAAGAATTAACAAAAATAAAAATTTTTTCATAACCCACACCCCTAAAAATAAAAAAATACCATTCTTAATAAAATTTAACATATCTTTTCTATTTTCACAAATACACAGATACACACAAATTTTATTCTTCCTATTTTAACATTTCAGCAAAATAAGTAAAGATAATATAGGACTAAAACAATATTATTTATTCATTAGGACAATATTAAGGCTATGAAAGCTATTGGAATGAGAAATACACCAATTTGATAATTTATTAAAAAAATGCGAATCTATAATTAAAAATGTATTATTAATTATTTTCGGGGTCGTAATAGTCTGCGTAGTGGCCGTAAGCTTCAAAATCGCTTGAACTGACGAAAACAACGCCCCAAATGTTTCCGCCGGAAGAATGAACTCTATCAATCGCATTAATCATATTCTCGCGACGAGATAAAAGTTCACGCTCGACCATGATAACTCCGTTTACATGGTGAGACATTATAACAGTATCCGCACGCGGCAGAACAGGCGAGCTGTCCAAAATAATTACCGAATATTGATCCTGTAATGCTTCGAGATATTTCCCGAAAAAACCATTGTCTATCCCCTCATACATAAGATTTTCACCATCCTGCTCTCCGGCGGGCAAAATGCTAAGATTTGGTATTTCTGTCTGGCAAATACCGGAAAAATCCATGGTTTTCGTATTCACATAATTAATAATACCGGGCTTACCAGCCAGACCAAAACGCTTCGATAGCGTCTTCTTATAAAAATCAGCATCGATAATAAGAACTTTCTTTCCTGTTTTAGCGATGCACTTGCCCAATACTTTAATGAAACTCGTCTTACCAGTTCCAGCTACAGAACTGGAAATAATAACCGTAGAGCTTTTCTGGTTATTCAATTGCAGCAGAAGCTTTGTACGAATAACGCGTACTGACTCAAAGAGCTGAACCTGGTTCTTTTCAATCTCATCGCCAAGCATTTTTCCCAAAGGATTTTTAAGACGAATTAAAGGTATGGAACCCAGATGAGGCACTCTAGTCGGAAGATGCAAATCATTGGAAGCAAAAATTACCTGATTCATTGTCACCCTGAGAAATGCTATGCCGAAAGACAAACCTGCTGCTAAACATAAAACCATTACAGAAAACACTGCTCTTCGGTCATTAAAGGGTTTGGTCGGCACAAATGCATTCGTTAATATTTCTATGTAGCCAGGGACATTTCGTTCCGTATTCTTCTGGTCCAGACGCTGACGAACCAGGTCGTATTTTTCACGTGTATATGCTAAATCACTTTTATCTTTTTCAAGTGACTGAGCGCTATTGAAAATCGATTCAAATTCCGCCTGCTGCTTACTCAGGTTTTCGGTTAAAATCTTTTCCTCCTGCTTTGCACGTTCTTTCTGATATTCAATATTTTTTAATTGTTCGTTATAATCCAATCCCAAGCCGGAGGGAAAAGCAGGCACATTACCGGACGAACTCTGTCTTTGAACATCTATTTGTGATTCTCTAAGCTTAAGTAAATTTTCCTTGAACCTCAAATTTTCCTTAAGTTCATCCATTAGCGGATTATTGTCAGTAAACTTGCTGGTTTCAATCTGAAATTTAAGGGTTCTTATCTGAACGTCCAATTGCCGCCATTCAAGATCATCATAATATTGTCTTTGTTCCGGAACTTCTGCAAAAATATCGTTATTATCTTTGTTCTGGTCATTTTCATTTTTTAATAATTCACTGATTTTCGTTTGATCCCAATCCAAAATTGCAATGCTCTGCTGTACCTGACTCAGTTTATTAGCGACTTCTTCTATACTGCTCCTTTTAGCTGCAACAAGCTCCTCAGGAGAACTCGTGCCCAAGGCTTTAAGACGATCCTGAATGAGTCCCTCGCTAACTTGAATTTCTCTTTCAAGTTTTCTATACTCATCGGATAACTGTCGATAAAGTTCATCCTGAGTCGAATCAGATTTATCCTTGACATATTGAAGGTACTTATCCAAAACAGCATCGACAATATCTTTCGCATCCTTAGCATTTTCCGCGACAAAGGATACATCAATAATTTCTGTTTGACTGCGCGGTCTTACTGAAAGATCATCTCTCAGCCTCTCCATCGGAGATACTGGATTACCACGTAATTTTGATAATAAAGACTCCTGAGGCTTCTTATACCAGGATGTATTCTGAATATCCTGCTGGTCCAAAACACGCTGAAGAACTGTCATGCTTCTAATAATCGAAACCTGCGTATTAAGGAATGAACTGTACAATGGAATCATGCCGCTATCTTCTGTTTTATAAACAAGATATGAAATGATGGGCCTGACTCGAATCTCTGCTCTGGCCTGGTACTTCGGAACAATCATTGTCCAGATAAAAGCAAGAAGAGGTATAGCAGTAAGAACAAATATTAATAAGAAAGACCATTTGTAACGATAAATCGACTTCAAAATATAATTAATCGTCCAGACAGGCTTGTCATAATTTCGCGCACCTGCATAATAGCCGTTAGGCAACGATGAGTCAGAAAGCGGCATTGGCTTTTTCGTTCTTAATACAGTGCCTACTGATTGAACATTTTTGTTTTGATCGCCGGATTCATCCTTCGACTGAATTATCGGGTCAGGATTGGATGGCAAACTGTTGTCTTTAAAATTATCATCATTTCTATTAATATTGCTCAATTTTCACCTCATCTAATAACTTTTGAAGCAATTTGATTTCTAAATAAATATCTCTTAATATACAAAAAACATCCTACTATTTTTTAATAATTTCGTTTATTTCGAAATATTTCTATGGCTTAGTTTTATCTTGTTTATCATCCGAAATTATAAAGAAATCAACCAGTTTTCTCCCAATCACATTAATAAAATAGGGGAAAAGGTCTTTTTGAATTTTCCATCTTTTTTGCGGCTCTTTTGCAAGACGAAACAAGAATTCTGTTCCGGTCTGACGAAATATTTTTGGCGCTCTACTGAGATTTCCTGCCGCAACATCAAAACTTCCGCCTACACCCATACAGAAATTAATATTCATAGATTTTAAATACTGCCAAATCCAATATTCCTGCTTCGGTGAACCCATTGCAACAAAAAGGATTTTCGCATGACTGGAATTTATCTCCTGTACAATAGAATTCGAATCTTCAAAAAAACCATCATGCCAACCTGCTATCTTAAGACCAGGATATATATTTTGAAGATTTGAACGCGCTGCAGCGTTAACTTCTGTTGAAGCTCCAAGCATGAAGACTTCCCAACCTTTACGAGATGCAATAGATACAAGTTCAAAGAATAAATCACAACCTGTACATCTTTTTATGCTTTGACCATTGAGGATTTGTGATGCTATCGATACCCCAATACCATCACAAATACAAATATCAGCTTGCTGAAGGATATTTAATAAATCTGTTTTTTTCCATGCCTGATACATTTTAAGAGGATTTATTGCCACACAAAATGCCTTTAAATCCACTTTAATCACTTCTTCAATGCAGTTAAGTGCCTGATTATATGAATCGAATGGCGTAACTGGAGTTCCCATTACATTAATTGATTCAGGTATCTTTGCGATTAACTGTAAATCTCTTTTATTTTTTGATTCTTCGATTGTGGAAGTAAAAACTTGTTTTTCCTCCCCATCCCCAGGCTCAGGTATAGGAAATTCGTCTATAAGCCGCGAAAGAAGCATAGCCTGAAGACCGCCTAACTCCAGGAATTCGTCTGTATCAGCACATATATAAGATCTAAGCTCCCAACCGGAGGTACCTTTTAATGGCAAAGAAAGCTTTAAAGTTTTTCCTGTATTGGAATTACTTTGTATTGATTCCCATTCGGAACTTAAGACATATTCGCCATCGCTATATCGCCATAATCCAATCTTTTGGAAATACATTTGTTCCCCCATGAAACAAATGGTTTCCCACCATGACTTGAATGTTTTTGATTCTCTCATCTGGAGCTGAATATTCTCAAATATGCGCATTTCCTTTCTTGCTTTACCTGCAAGTATCCGATTTCGTTTTAACGCCGCAAGCATTTTGCGATAACGTCCGCTATGCAAACTCGCAAATAAAGAAAATAATAACAATAATCCGCCAATTAGTATTCCAAATGACAATTTAATGTCGGCAGTAAGGATAAATATACCTATGCTGGTATTTATAGCGGTAATTGCATAAATAACCAAAACTACAGTTCTGTGATTTAAACCAAAATCTAAGAGGCGATGATGTAAGTGATTACGGTCTGGAGAAAACATAGATCGCCGTTCGAAAATACTGCGTGAAACAATGATATAACCGGTATCCAGAATAGGCAAACCCATTACTAGAAATGTAATTCCTAATCCTATTAGCGTAGATGTCTTCGACTGATATACTATACTACTTGCTCCTATCATAAAACCAAGGAACATCGAACCACCATCACCCATAAAAATCTTTGCAGGATAAAAATTAAAGAATAGAAAGCCTGTCACACTACCAAGTAATACAAGCATTAAAAGAGCCATAGCTACTTGACCACTTGAAAGCGCCATAATAAATATTATACCTATAACGAAAACTGCTATACCTGCAGCCAAACCGTCAAGCCCATCAATGAAATTCATTCCGACGGTGATTACTACTATCCAGATAATAGTAAGAGGCCACGCTAACATACCAGTTTCAACTTCCCATCGTCCGATGGAAAATGAATGCAATGTAGCACCAGATGTACATATTGCACCTGAAGCAAGAATAAGACAAAGAAGCTTTATATAACCAGATATGGGGCGTAAATCATCAATGAATCCTACTATAAAAATAAAACAAGCAGCAGCTAACAAAACAATGAATTGTATCTGTGATTCCCGAAAAGACTCTCCTATATATGAATTTAATAAAAAGCAAGGGATAATAAAAAATAAAGTTGTTAAAACAAATACAAGCCCGCCAACACGAGGAACAGGAACACGATGAACCTTTCGCAAAGCAGGCGCATCAACAAGATGAAGTTTTTTTGCTAATCTTGAAACAATAGGTACAAGAAAAATCGCTGTTAATACAGTACCAAAATAAATTAATAAATAGAAATAAGTTGTCATTCTAACATTTATCCCGGTTTATATTTCCAATATTATATTTTCTGATTAAAATTCGTTCGAAATATATACATTTTAAACACTTATTCTAATATCAGTTTAGACTCCGTCCCCGTAAGTTGTCATAATAATTTAAAAATTATTTATAAGTATTACAGCAACAAATAATCAGTCTCTCAGATGTGATTTTATAGAGTAAGAAGGTGTATCTCAAGTTAGTTTAAACAACTAAAGAATAAATATACAAAATGAATGTTCCTTCTCACTAAAACCGCATCTTCTTCATTGATAACTGCCATATTACAATATTTTGCCTATTTTGTCAATAACTAAATAACACCCTTTGTATATTAGAGTATATTATATACAAAAGTAAGTTACTATTATACATGTTTTATAAGAATAATATAAGAAAGTATAAATGGGTAACAAAAAGAAAAATATTGTAATTTGAATCGATTTTTTCGCATATATTCATGGATATTTTAGGACTTATTCTCAGGGTAAGTTGCATTAAATATTTTGCTGAAAATACATGAACAAATCAGTAATCTAAATAAAATATTCAATCGCAAAATCATTGCCAATCATATCTCGCCCGATATAATTCATCAGTCTATCTATATACCCCTACCCATTGTCAAGACAGAAAACTGAACTATTTAAGATAGAATTA
>CAZMPL010000209.1:0-6470 GCA_964567805.1 uncultured Pirellulales bacterium
GGCTTGTTCTGAAACCATCGAAGAAATGCAGGAAAGGAATACTCGAGGCAAGTGTCGCCTGCTGAGCTATCAGCGCCATATCCATAACTTCCTGTACATTGGCCGAAACAAGCTGAGCAAAACCGGTCTCGCGGCAGGTCATTACATCAGAATGGTCGCCGAAAATTGACAAGCCCTGACATGCCAGCGAACGAGCTGATATATGAAACACGGTCGGCAATAGCTCACCGGCGATTTTATACATCGTCGGAATCATAAGCAAAAGGCCCTGGGATGCCGTAAATGTTGTTGTCAATGCACCCGCCGCAAGAGCGCCATGCACAGCCGCTGCAGCGCCGCCTTCGGACTGCATTTCAGTAACTGAAGGAACTGTTCCCCATATATTTTTCTCACCATTTGCGGATTTTGCATCGGCGATCTCACCCATACCCGAACTGGGGGTTATTGGATAAATCGCAATAACCTCGTTTGTAGCATGAGCTACATATGCTGCCGCGCTGTTTCCGTCAATAGTAACTATTCTGCGTTTCATTTTTACTCCATTTCTATAACATTAGGATAACAAATAACTTACAATCCGGTAAGATAACAGGCAATGTATCTGTAAAACTGTGCCTGGCCATCTCCCTGGGAGCCCATGGGGCCCAAGAGGACCTGCTCAATCTCCGGAAAAATAGGAATATACAACTTTTGGGTATTCTTGGCAAGTTAAAATTATTACTCAAAATTACATATTCCCGGTATAATACTGAACTAAGTTAATCATGTTACATCTGACTATGTGTCTATCAACTTAATACACACAATGCCAATAAACGTTTCCGATCTTGTTTTAAATATCATAACTGGTGCCATAAAAAAAGAAATGTGCCTGTTACCAGGCAATACAGTTTCACATAACAAATGATATAATTAGAAAAAATATTTAAAATAATATTTATTTCTATTGACTAATTAAATTACAGAGTTAAACTAACAAATAGAAGTACTTGTATATTAAAAGGGTAAAAGAATGAAAAAACAAAGAATAGATGGACAGGAAACACGGCAGCGATTGCTTGAAGCCGCAAGTATTGTCTTTGCGAAAAAAGGCTTCTGGGAAACTACCAATGCCGATATTTGCAAAGAAGCTCAAGTCAATACCGCAAGTGTAAATTACCATTTCGGCGGAAAGGAAGAACTTTATATCGCCGCATGGAAATATTCTTTTGATAAATCCTTAGAAGTACATCCTCAGGATGGCGGCGTTTCTCCAGAAGTCCCTCCGAAAGACAGATTACGAGGCAGGATTCTTTCGTTTTTGGAACGTGTTGCCGACCCGAAAACCTACGAAATTGAAATAATGAACAAGGAAATGGCGTGCCCGACCGGACTTCTCCATAAAGTATTGCTTTCTTCTTTAACAACTTTAAACGAAGGTTTTAAAGCAGTCGTTGCGGAGCTTCTCGGAAAAGACGCAAGCGAAAAGCAGGTTTTATTCTGCTATATGAATATAATAGATATGTGTTTCGGATTCGTACATTATATTCATCACAGCAGAATGGCCGGAAATGACCAAAACAATATAAACAAAATCATTGAGATTGATGTAAGGGAATTCGCTGAACATATTTTAAATTTCAGTATGGCGGGAATAAAAAGTATTCGTAAAGAAAATAAAAACAGAATTGAAGTATCTAAAAAAACAACTAAAAAGGAAATAAAAGGCCGGGAGTAATTAATGACCCTGTTTAAATTAAAATTTAAAAAAGTTTTTCTATGCTTTCTCGCAATGTCTATGATTATGTTTCTATTTGGCTGCAGCCCGGTTGGACCGAATTACGAACCGCCTGTAAATAAGTTATCCGAAAACTGGCATACGGACATGGAAAATGGAATAAACAATAAGGAAATTGATCCTAATGTTCTGGCCGGTTGGTGGACTACTATTAATGACCCGATACTTACGAATCTTATCGTACATGCCAAAGAAAATAATTTAGATATAAAAAGAGCTTACGCACGTATTCGTGAATCGCGCGCAAGGCGAAACATGACAATCACTTCTTTGTATCCAAGTGTGAATCTTTCCGGCTCACTTACAAGTACTATTACTGAAGATGACAGGAGTGCGAATGATTTATATTCAGCAGGACTTGACGCGAGCTGGGAAATGGATATCTTCGGAGGTACAAGACGTTCAATCGAAGCGGTAAACGCGGACCTGCAATCGGTACAGGAAGATTTACATAATGTTCTTGTTTCCTTGACGGCTGAAGTAGCTTTGAATTATATCGATATTCGTACATATCAGGCTCGTCTGACGGCGGTTGAAGAAAGTATAAATGCCCAAACTGAAACCTATCAGTTAACAACATGGCGGTATGAAGCCGAGCTAAATGATGAATTAGCTGTACAACAGGCTCAATATAATCTCGAAAGCTCTCGTTCCCAGATACCTGCTCTTCGCGCGGGACTGAAACAATTAATGAACAGCTTAGCTGTGCTCCTGGGGGAAGAGCCTGGCAAAATTGATGATGAAGTAATAATACCGGAACCAATTCCGTCTGCACCGAATAATATTACCATCGGTGTCCCTGTGGATATTATACGGCAAAGACCGGATATCCGAAGTGCAGAACGTTCCTTAGCTGCGCAAACAGCAAGAATTGGTGTTGCAAAAGCCAGTCTCTACCCCAGTTTTACATTAAACGGCTCATTTGGCCTGAGTGCCGATTCATTTAGTGATATATCTTCGGCTCCATGGACATTAAGCGGCGGACCTCGTTTGAGCTTGCCCGTTTTCGATGCAGGTGCTATACGACAAAACATAATAATACAATCGGCTCTTACCGAGCAATTGCTTATCCAGTACGAATCTACTGTTCTCAACGCAATGAATGAAGTCGAGAATGCTCTTATTTCGTATGTGTCGGAACAGCAAAAAAGAGAATCTTTGCAAAAAGCGGCACAATCTGCGAAATCAGCCGCGGAACTGGCCCGACAAAAATTCGAGGCAGGATTAACAGATTTCAGTGACGTTCTGGATTCGCAGCGTTCCGTATTAAGTTTCCAGGATCAACTGGCACAATCCAACGGTGCGGTTATTTCAAATCTGATACGATTATATAAAGCACTTGGCGGCGGCTGGACACATTCGGACTATAATGACTAATTACAATATTAATAAGGGAAAAAATATATGAAATCGAATAAGAAATCGAATGACGATATTAATCACGTTCTTGAGGTTGACAGCAAATACGGACGGAAGCGACACTTGAAACGCTGGATTATTATAATCATCGTATTGATACTCGGATTTACAGCTATACAGGCATTCCAGAATAAAGGCGCCCAGAAAATGCCGAAATACGATACTCAGCAGGCAAAAACAGGAAACCTGACAATAATTGTTACCGCTACAGGAACACTGCAACCGACAAATGAAGTTGAAGTTGGCAGTGAGCAATCAGGAATCGTAAAAAGCGTCGATGCCGATTTTAACGATAAAGTCACTGTCGGACAGGTTCTTGCGCAACTTGATACAACAAGACTTGACGCCCAGATTACACAGGCTAAAGCATCACTTGAAGCGGCCCAGGCAAATGTTCTGCAGGCTCAGGCAACTCTCAATGAAACCAGCCGCAAACTTGCACAATATAAAAAGGTTCGCGAGTTGAGTGACAATAAAGTTCCTTCTCAAACCGAACTCGATGCGGCTGAAGCCGCTTTCGAACGAGCAAAAGCAAATGAAGCAAGCGCAAAGGCATCCGTATCACAAGCCAACGCGGCTCTTGATACTCTCGAAACAGACAAGTCAAAAACAATTATACACTCCCCTATTAACGGCATTGTATTAACACGCAGTATAGAACCGGGCCAAACAGTAGCCGCGGCGTTTCAGGCTCCTGTCTTATTCTCGCTTGCCGAAGACCTCACACAAATGGAACTCCACGTCGATGTCGATGAAGCGGATATCGGACAGGTCAGGGAAGGTCAGGAAGCGGTTTTTACGGTAGATGCTTATCCGAATCGTGATTTCCAGGCAAAGATAATACAAATCAGGTACGGCTCACAAACTGTCGAAGGCGTCGTGACATATGAAACAGTACTTAAAGTCGATAATACAGATTTGTCACTGCGTCCGGGAATGACCGCTACTGCTGAAATTACTGTAAAAAAAGTTGAAAATGCCCTTCTTGTTCCGAATAACGCGTTAAGATTTTCTCCGCCGCAGCAGCCGCAGCAAATGCAGGAACGTCCCCGAAGCCTGCTTGGCGCAATAATGCCGCGTCCTCCGATGATGGATACAAAACGTGAAGAGGAATCTAATAAAACTGAAAAAGAAGTCTGGACGCTTGTTAATAATGAATTGTCACCTATAAATATTACTATCGGAGTCTCGGACGGAGTTATGACAGAAGTAATCAAAGGTAACATCGAACCTGGAACAGAACTTGTAACTGATACTTTAATGTCGCTGAGAAGATAAAATGCCGGACAACGAAAACAACATTGAACAATCTGTAATTTCCCTCAAGGGGATAAGAAAAGTCTATGGCCGTGGACAGGCAGCTATGGAAGCTCTTCGCGGCGTTGACCTTCATATTAAAAAAGGTGAATTTATCGCTGTAATGGGTCCGAGCGGCTCAGGAAAATCTACCTGCATGAATATTCTCGGCTGTCTTGATGTCCCCACATCTGGTTCGTATAAGTTTAAGGATGTCGAAGTCTGCAAATTAAGCCGAAGACAACGCGCTCTTTTAAGAAGAAACTATCTCGGATTCATATTTCAGGGCTATAACCTTCTCAGCCGAACATCAGCGAAAGAAAACGTTGAACTGCCGCTGATTTATAGGGGAACAAATGCAAGTGAACGACATCGTCTTTCAATGACTGCACTAAATACAGTCGGCTTAACAGGCTGGGAATCACATACACCGAGCGAACTTTCAGGCGGACAGCAGCAGAGAGTCGCGATTGCGCGTGCCATAATCACTCAGCCGTTTGTTCTTTTAGCGGATGAACCTACAGGCAACCTTGATTCCGCATGCAGTGTCGAAATTATGGAACTGCTCTGCAAACTTAATCGCGAGCATGGAATAACAATTGTAATGGTTACACATGAACCCGATATGGCGGTTTACGCGAAACGTATAGTACACTTCAGGGACGGCCTTGTCGAATCGGATAAACATAATGGGAGTAAATCATAATGTTCTGGAATGCAATCCTGCTGGCATTACGTGAATTAAAACGAAATATAATGCGTTCCTTCTTGACAATACTTGGTATTGTAATCGGAGTATCTGCTGTTATTACTATGGTGACATTGGGTTCCGGCGCTACTGCTCAGGTTACAGAACAGATAGCAAGTATGGGAAGCAATCTTTTAATGATTAGCCCGGGAAGAAGAATGGGACCCGGCGGCATGGGCGCAACTCCCGCAATGTTCAAGATTGAAGACGTCGAAGCGGTTGCCAGGGACATTAGTTCCGTTCAGGCTATCGCGCCAATTTCTTCTCAATCAAGTACATCTGTTTTCGGAAATGAGAACTGGCAGACTTCTATTACCGGTTCGACAAATGAGTATATTACCATCGGTAACAGGTCTGTTGTCAGCGGCAGATTGTTTACAGAAAGTGAATTACGTAACGGCTCGGCGGTGTGTATTATCGGAGAAACTGTGCGCAAACAGCTTTTCGGAAGCCAGGACTGTATCGGCGAAACTATCCGTCTTAAAAAACTTTCATGCCAGGTAGTCGGTCTGCTTGAACCCAAAGGACAGAATACGATGGGCATGGACCAGGACGACCTTGTCGTTATTCCCCTTCGTGCTTTCCAGAGACGTATCTCAGGGAATGAGGATGTCAGCATTATTCAGGTTTCCATAAAAGACGGCATACCGACCGAAAAAGCACAAAGGGACATCGAAGTATTAATGCGGGAACGCAGGCACATTACAGGAACAGAAGAAGATGACTTTACGGTAATGGACATGAAGGAAATATCAAGCATGCTCACAAGTACCACCAATATTCTGACTGCGCTTCTTAGTGCCGTCGCGGCGGTAAGCCTCCTTGTCGGTGGAATCGGTATTATGAATATTATGCTGGTTTCCGTCACCGAGCGAACACGGGAAATAGGTACTCGTCTTGCCATTGGTGCGCTCGAGAGCGAAGTAATGATGCAGTTTCTTGTGGAAGCGATTGTACTATCTTCTTTTGGGGGAATCATAGGTATTGCTTTGGCACTGTCCTCGTCTTTCCTGCTTGCACAATTATTGCAGATGCCTTTTGTTATAAAGTGGGGTATCGTTATTCTCGCGTTTTTATTCTCAGCGGCGGTTGGCGTTGTATTCGGTTATTTCCCGGCGTTAAAAGCGGCACGTCTTGACCCGATAGAAGCGCTGCGTCACGAATAAGGTATAGTAGGGTGCGTGATAACGCACCAAATAAAACTAATGAAATGGTGCGTTGTCACGCACC
>CAZMPL010000210.1:0-6450 GCA_964567805.1 uncultured Pirellulales bacterium
GCTTATACCGTAAAGATGTATCTTCTGATAAATCGCGATTTCTTTCTGTGTTTTTCGTGCCGCGTCATCAAGTGCGAAATTATTTACATCGACAAGAAATTTATCGAGAACCCCCTGAGCTTCCTGGGAAAACCTATTATATTCCAGCAGTTCCGATAATAAACATGTCTCCTGCACAGAAAGTGACTTCTGAGCCTTTAGCTCTTCCATTGTTTCATTTAATTTCCCAGAATATTTCTCAAGCTGCAGCTTCTGTTTAATCGCTGTCTGAATAAGGGAAGAACGGTCAGCCATCATTAATTGTTTTTGAAGCCAGGGTCGGCATTTATCGTATAATTTAAGACGAATCGCAATCTCGCAAAGCTGGTTCATGTACGATATATCATTTTCGAATTCGTTATACCGGGCTTCGAGCCATTTAAGCGCCGATTCCGAATAACCTCTTGTGCTGATCGTTTTCGAAACTCGTAAAAGAGTCTGAAAGTCACCCGCCGCCGCAAGATTTTCCCAAAGCTCGATAGCCTTGTCCTTCTTATCGTATTTATATAAAATTTCAGCGTAGGCTTCCCTTGCGGTCATACTATCAGGATATTTGGAAATCAGCTTCTCAAAAATACTGAATACTTCTTCTTTATAATTGTAATTTTCCAGAATCCTCGCGACTCGCATGAAAACGTATTCGGATTTTTCCGAACCATCCAAAAACTTTTCCAGCGTTTTTACGACAGAGCCTTTGTCACGGTTCAGATAATACAAATCTGCCATTTCTATCAGCAATTCACGGTCGTCCTGGTTTTGTTTGCAAAGCTGTTCCATTAATTCGATTGCTTTGGATGTTTGCGAAACACTGCGCAGAGCCTGTATATACGCCTGCTGATTAATTTTGTCACCGGGTGTGATACGAACAATTTCCTGGTAAATATCCAGAGCCTTATCAGTTTCATCGAATTGCAACAGTAATTGCGCAAGTTTCTTTTTAATGCTGACACGCTGCGGCTCATCTTTTATTATTTTTTCCCAGTACCCCTGAAGCGACCGGATTTCATCCTGCTTACGAAATACACGCTCGACCTGTGAGCATACCTGGTTTTCCAGCCATGTCCCCTGCCCGACAAGAGTTAGCGTTTTCGAATAAATTTCGAGAGCCTGTTCATTTTTCCCGCTATACTGATAAATATCAGCTTTTCGCAATTGCCGCATTATTGTTTTATAACTGTCTTTCGTTATCTTCAATAACTGGTCGCTTGTCTCAATCGCCTGGTCATAAAGTCCTTCCGATACCTGAAGCTCAATCATATCTTCATAGATTTCTTCATCATTCGGGTTGGATTTGATAAGTTTTTGCCATACATCAGCGGCGGAATCTTTCTTGCCTGTACGAATATAAACTTTAGCGAGCAATTTGCTGATTTTTACACTTAACTCTTTATCTTCATTAGCTTTATCCGCTTCAAGAAGGTCCGAAATTGCCGCATCGAATTTCGAAAGACGAGCCTCTACAGATGCTTTCTGATATAGTACATCGGGTTTTGGTTCTTTGATAGAAGCTTCGTTGAAATGTTCCAGGGCTTCCTTGTCTTTGCCCTGCCTTTCATAAAAGAACGCAAGAAGAAGATGACCTGAAATTTCTGATGTTTTCGAAATATTCGCTTTCAAAAACTTTTCAAGTCCCTCTACTGTACCCGTATCGAGCCAGGCATCGTAAAAACGATCATATAAATAATCGCCGCTCGGACTTTCGCTTAGTAAATCGTAATATTTCTCCGCTTTTGCATTTATTTTTTCAATCTCCTCGGACTGTGCGTATAGCGAAGATACTTCAACTATAGACAAAACAAGGATAACAGCCAAAACTAAAACTCGCCCAAAGCGGCAAACACTCTCTTTGCGAAGCAACATATCTATACTCCTACTCGCCATATTTTGCTTTTACAACTTCATATTTATTACAGAAGTTCCGCTGTAATTTATTTTCTCGATTATGATATGAAATAGCCGAAAAGTCAATTTGATTATAAATAAATCCGCTTTTCATACAAAAATTCCGCTAAATGTTATTTAAACAATATCTCTATACTAACAGAAACTCCTTTTATTTATCATAACTCTTACTTATTGTGATTATAGACGCTTGAAAGATGATTATTTTGTAAAAAAATTGTAAAAAATTGATTTCCGATAAAAATAATTTAAATTTGCCTGAGTTTTACCTGATAATCAAGACATTTAAAATACCAGAAATGAAAAAAAGATTAAATTTCAACAAACCGATAAGAATCAAAATGAAATAAAAAATGTGCGGTAAAGTACTTGAGCAAAAATTCACAAAGCACTTCTGATACTATACTTAGCTAAAATGAAAATTCACTAATGGCACTCCAACACTCCATAAATATATAATATATATCAAGTGTAAACTCTTTTTGAATTTGCAGTACATTATATATTAATGCTGATTAATTGATTACATATGACCATCAAACGAAGTTTCATTGTCCCATTGCGTAGTCGGCTCAAAGAATCCGGGTTCCCTCAGATTTTGCTTGAGCGTATCAAAATTGATTTCCAAACCCAGCCCGGGGCCGTTAGGTACCTTTACAAAACCTCTATCTATAATCGGCTCGTCGGGTTTGTCTGACCGTCTGACGCGGTCAAGGAACGTTCTATTATCAGCCTGGTGATATTCTAAAGCCAGGAATTGGTCACCGGCAGCGGCGGCATGTACACTGGCAAATAGCGTGATCGGGCCGTTGTGGTTGTGGATGCAGGTGGCAACTCCATATTGTGTAGCCAGATCAATTAGTTTCTTCGTTTCGAGAATGCCGCCGAAATTGGCGAGGTCCGGATGCGCTATAGAAATTGCCTGCTTTTCAAACAAGTCCTTAAATCCCTCGCAAAGATAGACGTCCTCGCCGGTACAGATCGGCGTTGTGCAGGAGTCTTTGAATCTCCGGATGTGGTCTGGGTAGAACCATGGAACCACATCTTCATACCAGGCGAGATTGTACTTATCCAGTCTCTGGGCAAACTTGAGAAATGCTTCGATTGGCATGTGGCCGTAGTGGTCTGTTGCAATCGGAATATCCCAGCCGACTATGCTGCGTACGGTTTCACAGTATTCGCTAAGACCATCCAATGCTTTTTCAGAGAAAAAAGTAGAGGTGAATAAATGATCACCGTATGGATTATTGGCACCCATAGGAATCCCTGTCCGATTATCAGGCATGCCTGATAATGAGTTTCGAACAGGCTTATATGCTGTCATGTCACGTGCAGGGCCGGTATATAGTCCTCCGGTATTTCCCATTCCACCGGCGCGCAAGTCCATTTTGAGGAAGGTCCAGCCGGCCGCCATCCTTTCTTTCAGATGGTTACCCATAGCCTCTGCATTTGGCATACTGGTAGCGTCGGCATACAGGCGTATGCGATCGCGCATCTTGCCGCCAAGCATCTGCCAGACAGGCACGCCCCAGGCTTTCCCGGCCAGGTCACAACAGGCAACCTCAATGGCGGAAACGCCACCACCATCACAGCCAAATCCTCCATGCTTCTTAATCTTGCGGAATATCTCAGCGATATTACAGGGATTCATTCCGATGATGCGGCTCTTGAGCATTAGACCGAGTGTTTTACTTGCATCATACCGAATTTCACCGTATCCGGAAATCCCCTGGTTGGTATCAAGACGCATGAGCAATGATCGCTCCGAATGTGCGAAACGCATGTCGGTGATCTTGAGCTGTGTTGGACTTGAATTAGTGTTCACATTAGCAGTGAGATTCTCCAGGTCTGCATGGGTAACCAGGCTTCCCGCGGCAATAGCAGCTGTGGCAAGAGTTGAACTTGTGATAAATTTCCTTCGAGAAATGATGGATTGTCCTTTAGACATAGTTAAACTCCTCAGATAAAAAAGGTGACTTCGGAATTGTATGTATTACACCAAAATGTGACAAATTTCTTATCATATTCAGTAAACGATTTCAACTTATGTTATTTAGATTTTAACATTATACTATTTTCTTTCAAGAATAGGTTTTTAAAAATTTTTCGGTAAGTTTCTTTCAATGTATTCTCACCACGCTTACAATAAATATCATCAGGACTAACATTACAATAGCTTCACGGTACAACCAACTGTTACTTTAGGATACAAAGAAAAGAAAATATCTATATTGCCCGATATGAATTGACGGAATGGTTTCGGAGGGTAATTACCTTTACTATAAGATCAAAGTAAGAAGACGATGAGTTATGGCAACATCAGTTAAAACACCAACAAAGGTATTAATCCTTTCACAAAGGAAGAGACAATTTTCAAAGCCAAACCTGCAAGGAATGTCGTAAAGATTCGGCCGTTACAGAATCTTACGGATATGGTCTGAGCTTTAAATCCGATATCACATACGATTATATCTTCACGATCGTGTCCTAAAAATCTTTCTTCTAAGTATCACCTCTTGAGATGCAATAATTTCAGAATTTGGTGAACCATTAGAAGTGCCTGATATCACTGCCCAACATGTATAGTTAGCTCGGTTAAGATCTCAGCATCTTTACTGACTTCGATAGACTTGCTATCTGGGTCTTCAGGTAAAACTGTCCTTACGACATAGCGACCCGGAGCTACATTTGGGAATCGGAATAAACCATCCTGATCAGTCTTTATTGTACCCAGATTCGTACCTGGTCCCATTCCCAAGGTATTGCGCAAGCCCCGTACCAGTCCAAGTTCTGCAAGTAAAGGGTGCAAAAGTTCTACTGTCACACCACCGGCAGGGTCACCTTTTGAAAACTTCACATATCCCGAAACAGAACCGGTTTGTGATGGATCGAACGTAAATACAGAGTTTTTTTCATCAGATATCGACTCCTGATAGCCGCTGAACTTGCTTGTTCGCAACATCAAAATGCGATATCCTGCAGGTACATCTGTTATGGGATTCTTGATTGATGAGGAACGAGGGGGACTATAGCAAGAGTAAAACGAGTTCCCTGTTCGAACGGCAAGTGCATAATACAGGTCATTTGGCTCAGAATCTCCCAGCCACTTTACCTCAACATTACCCAATGCTGCAAGCGGAATGATAATGTCACGTTGAATTGTCTGACCTGGTTTAACATCAAGTGGTAGAAATAGCTTATCACCCCATTGCCCAGCCAGACTGGCTCGACTACTATAATAATCAACATTGTCACCAGTACCTGATCGAGGCCAGAGAGGTGCTCCGGAAATATCAATGGCAACCTGCAGCTTTCCTATTGGCAACTGACGTCTGAAACTGCCATCCGCTTTGATCGGTATATTATCAAAGAAATCGCCAATGATAGAGGCTCCGAGTGCAGGCGTATTGTCATCAAACAGAATGTGACCTTCCACCCATCCGGTGCCCTGCTCTTCTGCAGCAAGGATAATGTCACGAAAGTCAGTCGTCTGGTCCGAATGAACAACACCACTCAACTTTCTGGGAGCATAACCCTTGATGTTGAAATTGAGCCATATATTCCCTGCGGGTACCTGGTCCAGCGAAATGTTTCCATCACGGATATTCACACTTCCCCATGACGCCGATGAGTCCATCCAGGCTTGCCCTTCCTTCAATAGTGTCTTGCCATCAGGCAGCAAAACACGTGCACGCACATTTCCAAAATGCAATTCCGGTAGTTTGAAAGTTAGCTTCGCTTCCATCTCATCGACCTGAGCAATCAACTCGGTTTCCTGTGTCCAGTTCCAATGTTCAGCCTTCGTATCAACTACTTTAACATTGTACTTCCCGATAGAGAGACCTGGGAACTCTACTGCCCCGCCATTTGAACCAACTATTTGCTGGCCGACAGCCACCTCGTTAGTATTCGGCACACCCTTGATATAGCAAATAACTCGAAACTCCCTGCCTGTCGGGAGTATGTTTGTTGGTTCGACGTTTACAAGAATAACGCCCCTTCGGTCAAAAACGAATTCGACATCATTCATATCAGCATGCATATTTGTCACCGTAGTCTGCCAGATTCTATGTGGGAGGTATCTGTCCGCTGACTCTTCAAGCCATACTCGACCAGAGACAGGTTCTCGCTTTCTCATAATCGCGGTGAAACGTCCCTCACTGTCCGTTGTTGCTTCCATTATCGAAACTTTCTGTCCCTGGTCATTCTCCAGATCGAAGATAATTTTCATGTTAGATGCAGGATTGTTATTTATATAGACGGCTTTGCCTGAGAATGAATTGTCCTTCTCCGACTCTATCGTAATAATCCAATTCCGGCTCTTGGCTATATCCTCAGAGATGCTGTAATCCCTCTGAATCCAACCTCTTTTCCAAACGTCACAGCGAACGGTTCTTCCATCCTGTGAGACAACACCGTTAAGTGTGAATCGGCCTTCTGCATCAGTAAAGGTATTCCTGTTCGGATAATCAGTATAACAGGTAATTCGTACACCGCCAACCGGATTAC
>CAZMPL010000211.1:0-6424 GCA_964567805.1 uncultured Pirellulales bacterium
GTCACACTTCCAAACGGCGGCCAGAGCATTCTTTTCAAGACCCTTATTTCTAACGTTTGTAAAAATGACTGCAAATACTGTCCGCTTCGGGAGCAGATGGATGTTCGAAGGTGTACCTTAAATCCCGAAGAAACGGCAAAAGTTTTCCTTGATTATTATAACCAGAAAAAAGTATTCGGCCTTTTCCTGAGTTCCGGCGTGTTCGGCTCGTCGGATATAACAATGGAAAGGTTAAATTCCATCGCGAGAATATTGAGAAAAATCCATAAATTCAAAGGTTATATTCATCTGAAAGTAATTCCCGGTTCCAGTAATGCAGCTATCGAGGAAGCTGTTTCACTTGCCAGTGCGGTTTCGCTTAATATTGAAACTCCCGGCGAGAAAAATCTGGCCAAGCTGTCTTCGAAGAAAAATTATATCAAGGATATAATCGAGCCTATGAAACTCATAAGCAATCTTACGCAAAAAGGTTCGAGATATGAAAGAGTAAAGCAGGCAACACAATTTATTGTTGGAGCGGCGGGGGAACTGGACAAAGAAATTGTTAAGTACATGTTCGGTTTATATGACAGATTGAATATGAACAGGGTATATTTCAGTGCTTACCAGAAAGGATTAGGGGAAAAATCATTATTCGGCGAAAATAATATATTGGAAAATCCGGCTGATATTTTAACACGTGAGCACAGGTTGTATCAGGTTGATTTTCTGCTTCGCAAATACGGATTTAAAGAATCTGATATCATGTTCGAGAAAGATGGAAATCTGTCGTTGACAGATGATCCAAAGGAAATTTGGGCAAAAATGCATCCTGAAATATTCCCTATAGATATTAATAACGCATCAAAAAATAATCTCCTGAAAGTGCCCGGCCTGGGACCAATTACGGTGGATAGAATTATAAAAGAACGGAAAATTTCACCTATAAAAAGAATCGAACAGGTCGGAAGAGTAGGCTCGAGACTGGAAAAAGCTGAAAAATATTTAATTTTTTATTGAAACTTTTTAAATTTGTGTTTTGAATTTGAAGTAATAATATCTTAAAATAACGCCAACTTATAATTTTGGTAATATGTTTTTTTTGTTTTTTTTATGGAGTTGTAGATGAGCAAACTTGTTCCAACTAAAGTATTCCTCACAAAAGGAGTCGGACGACACAGGTATCAACTCAAGTCTTTTGAGGAAGCTCTGAGAAAAGCTGGTGTCGCTCAACAGAATTTAGTAACTGTTTCTTCCATTTTGCCGCCGCACTGCAAAGTGGTAAGCAAAGATAACGGCTTGAAAAGTTTGAGCCCGGGTGAGATATGCTTTTGTGTATTAGCCAGATCCGATACTAATGAGCATGGAAGAATCGTTGCATCATCAATCGGTGTTGCAGTACCAAGAGACCCTGATCAATGGGGTTATCTCAGTGAAGTGCATGGTCATGGAATGAATGAGGCAACAGCATCAGATATGGCGGAAGACCTTGCCGCTGGAATGCTGGGCACGACTATCGGTCTTGAAGTTGATCCGAATAAAGCATGGTCGGAAAAAGAACAGGTTTACAAATCGAGTGGAATGATTATTCGTACTACGAATATTACTCAAACCGCAAGAGGCCAGCAGGATTTGTGGACTACAACTGTTGCTATGGCAGTATTTTTATTTGATTAGGAGTTATTGTTAATCGTGAAATTTGGAGATTTACCGAAAAAATACTCGGACTTGCAGAACGCAAAGATTGTTATATTACCAGCTCCATACGATGGTACAAGCACATGGCAAAAGGGTGCAGATAAGGGACCTGATGCCTTGCTTGATGCCTCGGCGAATATGGAGCTGTATGATATAGAGACCGATTCAGAGGTCTATTTACAGGGAATACATACCGCAAAACCCGTCGATGTCGATATGTCGCCGGAAGAAATGGTCGATTCGGTTGAAAAATCGGTCAGTTATTTCCTTGAAAAAGACAAATTTGTAGTTCTCGTCGGAGGTGAACATTCCGTTAGTACAGGCTCGGTGAGAGCTCATTTAGAGAAATATAAGGATTTTTCCGTACTTCAGCTCGACGCACATTCTGATTTGCGTTACGAGTACGAAGGTACGAAATATAACCACGCTTGTGTTATGTCCAGGATATCGGAAATATGCCCGATTGTGCAGGTCGGCATAAGAAGTACCGATATTTCGGAGCAGGAAGCACTGCGAAAAAGCAAAGTTTTTTTCGCAGAGAACATCTATAATAATAATGAGTGGATTAAAAAAGTGGTTTCATTACTCTCAGATAAGGTTTATATAACCATCGACCTTGATGTTTTTGATCCATCCATTATGCCTTCAACCGGTACTCCTGAACCAGGTGGATTATCATGGTATCAGGTATTAATGTTGATGAGAGCCGTTTTTGACAATAAGGAAGTTGTGGGGCTTGATGTAGTCGAATTATGCCCGAATCCTAAGAATAAAGCGCCGGATTTTCTTGCGGCGAAACTTATTTATAAGCTTTTAAGCTATAAATACCTTAGGAATAAATAAGGAAAGGATATAACATGTTAAGGAAGTTGATAAGTTTCACATCCGTAGTCATACTTGCCTTATTAATTTCTATGACAGGCTGCGATAATAAAGATGATACAGAAGCACTGAAAAAAGAGCTTTCTGATACTCAGGGAGAACTTAATGATTTGCAGAGAAAATATGAAGCAGTTTGTCTGGACATAAGAAATATTAAAGCTTCCCGCAGAAATCTTGGTACTATGCTTAGCGATATCGACAGCAGCGCAAAAACCACGGAAGAACAATTAGCTTTGGCTCA
This sequence comes from uncultured Pirellulales bacterium, assembly GCA_964567805.1. GTDB lineage: Bacteria > Planctomycetota > Phycisphaerae > Sedimentisphaerales > Anaerobacaceae > JAFGPS01. The sequence goes on from CAZMPL010000211.1 coordinate 2,801, forward strand.
GCAGATTATTGAACAGCTGCAATATGAAATTCTATCTCGTGACGAAACTATACAGCAAATGCAGTTGATAATAAATGATCAGGAGACTGCTTTGCAGGAATTTCTTGATATGTTGGGACAACCAACAACAGATGAGGTAATTTATTAAAAAAGCCCTTATTTACTATTTTAACTATAAAATTGTTACAAAGTCAGTATATATAATGATTTTGTAACAATTTTTTTTGTCCTCATTCAATTCTTCATATATTTGAAATAAAACTATTCATGACATATTTTTAAGCTTAAGATTGTTATGGTGCACATTTATTTTATGGTTTAAGCAGCTAAATTTGCCCGTATCAGCCATAAGAACACTTGAAAAAGGAAAAAATGTTGCATTTTAGAGCGGCGGGGATTACTATAGGCATATCTTGAATGAGGTTTTTGGCGAATGAATAAGCCGAATGAAAAAATTTTGAATATTTCTGATAAAACCTTAAAAAAGACGATTGATAGTTATATTACTGGTCTCAGCAACGAGCATCGCATGCTGGTTGTCTTGAAATCACAGCTTTATGGCGGATCATGGGTGCCTATGCTCGATGACCTGAAAAATCGTCTTGAGGGGAAGCCCTATATTTTCAAGCTGGTAAACAGAATAAAGGATGATCTTGAACGAATTCAGGAAATGAAGGAATTCGAAGAAAATAATAAAGTTGATTTGGCTGATTTTATTGAAATGCCTTAAATAATTTTATCTATTCTGTTTGAATTTTATAATTGCAGGTTCGGTGATGAAGTTTGGTTGGTATTGTGAGGAGAAATCTAAATGAGCAGATTATCGAAATATAGTTTTGTCTTGGTATTTATTCTTCTGGTTTTTTCCCAGTCACAGGGTAGTTATGCCCAAACGAGCGATTCCAGGCATCTTGTATCAACTGAATTGCTTAAATATGCTAATCTTGAGGTTGTATGGGAAAAATCACTGCCTTTGAAGAAAAATGAAACCCTGGAACGAATGATTGTACTCGGAGACCAGATATATATCATATCTGATCGCAATTTTACAATGGCTCTGAACAGGCAAAACGGTGAGAAAATATTCAACAGGGAGCTTGCTACTGATGGCCTCAAAGCCGAGAGTTTTATCGATATTAATGACCAAATTATATATGTAGTCGGCAACAAATATATTGAACTGGAAAAACAAACCGGCACGCAAAAGAAATCAACAGAGCTTCCTTTAGGTATAATTGCTCCTGTAGTTCGTAATAATTCCTTCTTTTACGCAAGTGGAACCGACAATCGTTTGCATGTCTATAAAGCCGAGGATAGGGTAGAGACTTTCAAAGTATCAGGTAACGATGAATCCGCAATTTCCGCGGTAACAGCCGGTGATGATTTTGTTGTTTTCGGAACCAATAAGGGTCATTTGTACAGTATGGTACCTGATGAACCCAAAAGCTACTGGGAGTTCGAAGCCGCCGGAGGATTAGTTGGACAGATTATTAGAGATAGCAATAGCTTATTTTTTGCTTGTAATGATATGAATGTGTACAGGCTCGATATACCGACTCCTTATTCAAAGTCGTTTGTCTGGAAAACTCTTGTACCGGGTATAATTCAAAATCCGCCTCGTTTAACTAAAGCAATGGTCTATCAAAGTTCATTGAGCAAAAATTCGACGATATCAGCTATTGACAGGGACAGCGGCAGGATTATATGGGAAGTTCCGGGTGGTGTCGAAATTCTCGCCGAATCAAGAGGAAGAGCCTATGTCATTACAGAAGAAGGTATGCTGGTTGTTATGCATAACGCTTCGGCAAAGCAGGTTTTCTCAGTTAATTTTGCCGGTGTTACAAGACAAGCATTTAATACGATAGATTCGAAAATATATATTGGTGACAAATCAGGCAGGGTAGTCTGTTTGGAGCCGTTAAATTAAGCAACAGTGAGAGTGATTTGTTTTTTGTTCCAGTTTATAAAAATCTGGTAATGGTAAGGAGAAAGGATTCACAATGGATGTAAAGATAAAAACTGCGTTGATTAGCGTTTCTGATAAGACTGGAATCGTTGATTTTGCCAAAAAATTAAGTGCCTTTGGCGTGAAAATTATCAGTACAGGCGGCACCGCCAAGGAACTCTCTAAAGCAGGTCTGAATGTTGTAAGCATTGAATCCGTAACCGGTTTTCCCGAAATGATGGACGGCAGAGTAAAAACACTGCATCCAAAAATTCACGGAGCATTACTCGGATTACGTGACAACGGCAATCATGTCCAATCCATGCAGGAACATAAAATCGAGCCGATTGACCTGGTTTGCGTTAATCTTTATCCATTCGAAAAAACTGTCGCCAAATCGGATTGTACACTTGCCGAAGCGATTGAAAATATCGATATCGGCGGACCGAGTATGCTTCGTTCCGCATCGAAAAATAATAAATATGTTACCGTTGTGACTGATTCATCGCAGTATGATGCAATCATAGAAGAGATGGAGAAAAACAGCGGGTCAATAACTGAAAATACTCGAAGCGACTATGCGAGAATAGCTTTCGGATTAACCGCTTCGTATGATTCGGCAATTTCGAAATACCTCAACACACAAGCCGGGATCGAATTCCCGGAACGTTTCACGATTGCTGTTAAAAGAGAAATGACTCTGCGCTACGGCGAAAATCCACACCAGACAGCGGCGTTTTATAAGCTCCCCAAAACAGGAGAAACATCCGTTACCAGCGGTGCTTTCCTCGAATGCAGTACAGAAATCAGTTTTAATAATCTACTCGATACAAACGCGGCTTTCGAGCTTGTTAAGGAATTTTCCGAGCCGGCCGCTGTTGTCGTAAAACATCTCAATCCGTGCGGTTGTGCGGTCGATGATGACATTTGCGTGGCATACCAGAAAGCATACGAAGGTGACGTAGTCAGCGCGTTCGGCGGAATTATCGCGTTGAACCGGAAAGTGAATGTCGAGCTTGCTCAAACTATTATGGAATCGTACAGCAGGTTCGGAAAAGCACTCGGTGCAAGCGGATTTTTCGCGGAAGTAATTATCGCTCCCGAATTTGAAAAAGAAGCTCTTGAAATCATCAGGACACTCAAAACATGGGGAAGCAGGGTAAGACTCATAGAAGCCGGTCCTGTCGACCGTTCCAAAATTGACACGAATGAATTTGATGTTCGCTGCATTATTGGCGGCTTGCTCCTCCAGAAGCGCGATCTTGCGGGCTGGGAGCCGCACCTGCTTACATATCCAACAAAGAAAAGACCGACAAAAGAGCAGCTTGAAGATTTAAGAGTTGCCTGGATTGCCGCGAAACATACCAAGAGCAATACAATTGTCCTGGTAAAAGGCAAGAGAGTAATCGGCGTAGGTGCCGGCCAGATGAACCGAGTCGAATCCGGCCTGATAGCTTATAAAAATGCGGGCGATCAGTCAAAAGGATGTGTTCTTGCCTCTGATGCATATTTCCCATTCCCGGACAATGTTGAAAATGCCGCCAAAGCAGGCGTCGCAGCTATTGTCCAGCCGGGAGGTTCCAAAAAAGACGATGAAGTAATCGCATGTGCCGATGCGCATGGAATCGCGATGGTCTTTACCGGCAAGCGACATTTCAAACATTAAAACAAGAACAAAA
>CAZMPL010000212.1:0-6413 GCA_964567805.1 uncultured Pirellulales bacterium
GATTACTATTTCACACCAGCTGAAACCTGCTCCGATTGCATAGACTGGGACAGAAGCGGAACAGTTGATGAAACCGATTTATACACATATATGATTAATTATATGTGGAACTGGCTCAATAATTGTGCAAACAACTAATTAGAAAAAGAAACCCTATTAAAGTTCAGATTAGGCTGTGGGTGATAAACCCACAGCCTTTTTTATTGATTATAAAAAAATATTATTTTAACTTTTTTTGTGTCAAATCCGGCAATCTAATACATAACAGCATATTATCAAAGGATTTACAATTTTACACCCCATAAAAAGACTTTTTTGAGCCGCTTATAAGGATTATTACGAATATTCCGGCTTGACATATGTATATTGAGCATATATAATTATATTTGTTAAATTAGGTACTCGTTAAGTGTAGCAATGCCATGATTTAAGCAAAGCGCGGGTACTTTTAAGGTTCTGCTTTAGATTCGGAGGATTAAAAATCCGTATCAACCGCAGACAATTCGTTATTCGCAAAGAAGCGCAACTTTGCATAATGGAATTGGAGGTATGTAAGGTGGTGGCTCGTCACGGCGTAGGCAGTTGCCGAAGCTGGAAACGGGGTTTTACACTCGTTGAGCTTCTGGTGGTAATCTCTATAATCGCAGCGATTATGGGCATTGCTATACCAGCTATAAATCGTGTGCGATTGCAGGCTATTAATTTAGTCAGCATGAATAATCAAAAGCAAATCACTTCTGCTATAAATATCTTTTCAAATGACCATGACGATAAATATCCGGAATCTGTTGCAACTATTGGGTCCGGCGACAGCTGGAACTGGACTGATCCAAGAAGTTTGACTGGACCACGTCAGCGAAGTCCTCGTCTATACAGATCCATGAGTGCATATCTGAAAGATTATATTACAGATCCGGGTATCATGTTCTGCTCGTGCTCGCCAAAAGAATATCATTATTTAAGACAATCATGGGAAGCTGGGGATAAATGGGATAATCCGGATACCTCCAGTCCTACCGATACAGTTGGAGGTTCATATTGCTTCTATTGGAATTATAAAGGATTTCTTGAAGAGCAGAAACGTGTTTTTCAGGGACCGCGAGATCAATCAGGGGGCAGACGTCAAAGCACTTTACTTGTGAGTGACTATTTCGGTTATGGCAACTGGAGGCGAGTTCCACCGGAATTTGGCAGTTGTGAATCTTTCGAAAATGCATCTGAAGAACCGGAAACCCTTCTTCTTTCTTCGTATTGGACTGCACCGGGATCAATTACCGATATTCCAGAAATAACATTACGTGCGGGATATACTGACGGCCATGTCGAATCGTATTCTTCAAAAGATACTATCAAAATGAAAGTATCAACTACTTCTGATGGTAAAAACCCATATCCTGATGGCGTTGGTCCTGGAATTTTCTTCATACCCACCAATGCTATCCGATAACTAAAACATTTTATTCTGCCATTCCAATTAGCTATCGAGTTTTGCTCTAACCAAATTTAAATTAAATAATCCGATCCATATCTTCGTCGATATTCGACAGGAGGCATTTTCACCAATTTTTTAAAAAATCGACAGAAATGAGCCGGATGCATAAATTGCTGCGATGTGGCAATTTTCTTAATGGAAATACGAGAGTTACGAAGTTGATCCTTGATATATTCCAATCGCATTCTATTTATTTCCCAATGGATAGACCTTCTCAGGACTTGTTTGAATCGCAATTGAAGCATTCTTTTTGAAAGACCGGTAGCAAATACGACATCGCAGACTTGTATCGGTTGTTTATAGTTTTCACGAATAAACATCAGGGCCCTTTTAATTTCAGGATCGTCAATAGCAATAATATTACTCGATTGTCGAGTTTTAATATATTGGGGTATTGGTACTATCTCGATGTTAGAAGCACTTTTGTCACCATTCATTAACTTGTTTAGCACATTAGCGTCTTCATAACCGCCCTTTTCATAACCAATCTTTATACTTGATAAAGGAGGTGTCGCCATTCTGCAAACTACTGCATCATTATCAGCTCCCAACACGGCCACCTCTTCAGGTACTTTGATATTAAAATCCTTGCATGCCTCAAGAACAAAGAAACCAACGTCATCATTACACGCGAAAATACAATAGGGTTTCGGTATTTTCGTGAGCAATTCAGAAATATCAAGTTTGTCTTTTTTAATATTTTTCCCAAGGTTTTGTAGTTTATGCACATATAAACACAAGTCTTTTCGTGATTCTATAACATTTTTATAACCCTCTAATCTCTCGTTTGACCATATATAGTTATGTATTCCAACAAACACAAAATTTTTAAAACCAAGTTCGATAAAATATTCCGCCGCCATTGCACCGACTTTGGAATTGTAATTGTCTGATTTTACATATTTCTTGCGAGATTTCGCACTATGCATGATTATAGGTATATTTGTATTCTCAATAACAGAAAGTTGCTGTTGTTCTATTGCGTCCAATGCAATAATACCATCTATTTTATTCTCTTCGATAAATTTCTTATAATTGACTTTACCTGTAGATAAATAGCGTGGAGTCGGTACATATATTCGCCAGTTTCCATGAGAATGAATATATTTTCCAACACCTTTAATATAATACTGACCAACAGCACGTGATGTATCAATAAGTAATAGTACTCTCTTCTGCATTTTCGTCACCTTGAATGTATTGCGCATTTTGTTTATAGTATTGCATAAAATGGTGTTGATATCAAGGCTTATTTCAACTAAGATACATTTTTATATTTAAATATTTTTTAGGAGGTTTGTGTTATCAAAAAGTTACTTTTTTCAACTATCCTAATTGCTGTTTTGACTATGTCATCAGCCCATTCTCAAACAATCAGCACCCAACCCCCATCTGCAAGTTCTGAAATTCAGTCTAAACCGACTATTCGCATCTGGCCGGGAAAAGCTCCAGGCTCCGAGAACTGGAATTTCAGCGAAAGAGTTACAGGAAGCGCGGGAGGCTCGAAGACGTATTCCAATGTCGTTGATCCGACTCTCACAGTATTCTTGCCGGAATCAGCAAAAGCCAATGGAACGGCAATCATACTTTGTCCGGGTGGAGCCATGCGTATGCTGGGATTTGTGGAAACAGAGCGAACCGCCGAATGGCTTAACTCCAAAGGAATCGCCGCTTTTATTCTTAAATACAGAGTAGTACCTGACAATCCCCCTGCAAATAATATTTTGCAGCCGGCAGGTTTTTCACGTTCTGGTCCAGCCGGAAGAGGAATGACTGGCGGTACGCGTGGCGGAATGCCGGGTGGATTTGGAATGGGCAGCGAACTTTCTTTCAGGGAAATCCTAAACAGAAATGGCAACGCCAATCCGGCTCCAGATAATCAGCTTCATACAGAAGTAGTACAGATGGCTATTGCAGACGGCCAGCAGGCTATCCGTATACTCAGGCGCGATGCGGAAAAATATAACATTAATCCGAATCGTATTGGTATTCTCGGTTTCTCCGCTGGCGGTGGTGTCGCTATCGGAACCGCCGTGACAGAATCCCCTGATGCATATCCGGATTTTGTGGCAACAGTCTATGGCCCGTCATTAGTTGATGTTAACGTACCGAAACAGGGAGCCCCGCTTTTCATTGCCGTCATGGATGGACATCGTAATGTCACCAATGGATGTGCGGCGTTGTACACTATCTGGAAGGAAGCCGGACGACCGGTTGAGATTCATGTGTATGATCATGGAAATGGCCCCGCTTCCGGAATGCCTGTTGCAACATGGACTGACAGACTTTATGAATGGCTCCTCAGACGGAATATTGTCACGAACTGAGTGAACTTAAGAACTCGCCAGAAAACAATGTACTAAGATTAATTAATAATCTTAAAGTAATAATAATGTTAAGAAGAAATGTATTTTGAAAGGACAACTAATGAATCAACTGAGAAAGTATTTTTTATGTGCAGTAACCTGCCTGTTCCTGTTTACACAGGCAATCCAGGCACAAGACGCCGCACAGGCGAAGAAAACAAAGGAAACAGCTTCCAGGACAATAGAAGATGGCGGCACAGGTGCTTTTAAGGCTATAATGGTTTCCGACAGCAGTCTGTCACAATTTACTATTTTCCGCCCCAGTGACATGAGCCTCATTACCGATAAAACAAAACTTCCGATTATCGCATGGGGTAACGGCGGTTGCGCAAACTCACCAAGTGGACATTTGAATTTCTTATCTGAAGTCGCTTCACAGGGTTACCTGGTAATCGCAATCGGCCCAATACCTGCTGAATCCAGCGGCCAGCGCGGCGGTGGTATGATGGGCGGCGGTATGCCCGGTGGAATGATGGGCGGCGGAATGCCCGGCGGACAACGACGCGGTGCTGGTGCAACACCAGGTGCTGCAGGTGAAAGAGGCGCAATGCCGCAAGGCGCAGCCCCCGGCGGCGCAGCTCCTGCCGGTGAAGCAGGCGCAAGAGGCGGCAGAGGTGCAATGCCTGGAGGTATGATGGGCGGCGGTATGCCTGGCGGTATGATGGGTGGCGGCAGAGGACGTGGCGGTGCAGGTGCTCCAGCAGCAAGCGACCCAAATGCAAAATCACAGTTAATCGCAGCCATCGATTGGGCAATTGCTCAGGATAGCAACGAATCAAGCATATATTACAAAAAGCTCGATACAACAAAGATTGCAGTCGCGGGCATGTCATGCGGCGGTATTCAGGCCTATCAGGCAGCTCCGGACGCGAGAGTTTCAACCGTTATGATTTGCAACAGCGGTCTTTTCGGTGAAGGCGGCGGCGGAATGGGCGGAATGCCTAATTTACCAAAATCGCACCTCGAAAAAGTACACGGCTCAATTATTTTCATACTTGGCGGACCAGATGATATTGCTTATCAAAACGGTATGGACGACTTCGCAAAACTCGAGAAGATACCGGCTGTCGCAACTAACCTCGGCGTGGGACACGGCGGAACATATATGCAGCCGCACGGTGGTGACTTCGCTAAAGTCGCTTCAGCATGGTTACAGTGGCAGTTAAAAGGTGACGCAGAAGCCGCGAAGATGTTCGAAGGCGAAAATTGCGGCGTTTCAAAAATGGAAGGCTGGACAATCCAGAAGAAAAATATTAAATAACAAATATTTTTCCTAAAAATATAAAGGGCGTCTCACGAAAACGAGCCGCCCTTTTTTATTTTAAATACCATAGCCGCAAAGAGGCACTCGTCACGGCGTAGGCCGATGCCGTAGCAGGACAAAAATAACAAAACAGTAGGATGGGCTTTAGCCCATGCTGTCTAAATATTAATGCACCATGAAGATACGAAGGAAACGAAGAAAAAATCTAAATACTAAATACTAACGACTAAAAACTATTTATATCACTTTAATAATTAATAAGGTATCACCAGATTATTATCAGATTATTATTGCGTACCAGAACTAGTAATGCTTTGAGATACCCTTTTATCATCAATTCTTATTTTATTTGTATCTTGCTCCATATTTTTAATTGTGCTTGCTTCTGTGACTAAAGTTTCAGAACTATATGCTGTACTGCCTTCTTGTAGTTCGGAAATTTGAGTTCTATCATATGCGTCAAGAAGTATTTTGTTATAATCCGATTTTTTAAATATTCCTGTTTCAAATTTATCCTTAATTATATAGTAAATTAAAGTGCATAATTGCTTGGCTGTCACTCCCTCTATTTGAAAGTGAGTATTTGATAAATCAATTCTTGAATCACTTGTATTTCCATTGGTTTTAGTAAGACTTAATTTGGCACTATCTACAGCACTTTTTTTGAATTTTATATATGCTACTTTTTCCCAATCCTTTCTACGTCGACATAATGCAACTAATATATTCTCAAGCGATGGCTTACCTGAATTCTCAGTAACATCCCATATTGATGGATTTCTGTCAGTCCATCCAATGAGCATATTAGGTTCACAATCTTCAACAAGAGTTATGCTTGGGAATGAATTTCTTATTTTATCCCATTCAGATTTTATTTCAACATCAATTTGTCGCATTAAATCCATATGAAGTCCCTTAACTCCGACTAAAGACTATATTCACCTGATTCAGCGACAGTATTAGCTATACTAATTAAAACTTCTATTACTTCGGCTTGCTGTGAAGTTGTCATTTTTATAATTGGATTTTGATCAGTATTTATATCCATTTCCAACCGACATAATAATGGTGATTTTTGAGAAAGAGGAACAGTTTTTGAATCGCCAGTACCTAAATCTATTTGAAGTAACTGTATTTGCCCAACTGTCCAAGTCAATAAACGATTTATTTTTAATCCACCAATAACATCATATTTTTGGGGTTTATTGATTCTAAATTTAAAGTCTTCAATATCACCAAGATCACTTATTGATTTTAGATACGGTTTCAACTTTTGCAGGCCATCCTTATT